>DASUVX010000137.1:0-32120 GCA_036378735.1 Pseudonocardiaceae bacterium
CCAGTATTTCTACGACTCGACTTCTCGGCTGCGTGCGCATCCTCGGGACTTCGAGCTCAGCCACGCTCCAGCGCCTAAGGGGTGGCGGGCCAGCGACCGGGACAACTGGCATGTGCTCCATCCGATCGGGGCGGATTTTCCCCAGCAGGGTTGGAAGGTCCACGTCTCGGCATGCCTGGACAACGTTGAGCGCATCCTTGCCACAGTCGCGGACTACTGCATCAACCGGCGGATAGCCTTCAAGTTCCTGCGCAGCGTCGATGCGCTGATGCTGGCGAACGCCAAGTACGCAAATCGGGGTTCGAGCGGCAAGTTTGCGACGATATATCCAGCAGACGAAGCCCAGCTGAAAGAGGTACTGACCGAGCTCGGCGAGGTCTTAGACGGCAGTCGCGGCCCGTATGTTCTCAGCGATTTGCGATGGCGTAACGGTCCGTTGTACGTCCGCTATGGGGGCTTCGTTGAGCACCACCGTCTGTCAGAAACCGGCTCGGTAGAACCGGCGATCGTGGACCCACACGGGCGATTGGTGCCTGATCGTCGAACCCCCACGTTCCGGTATCCCGACTGGGTGCGCCTGCCGCCATTCCTCGAGCCGCACTTGGCAGCGCGGAACGATGTGAAGGTCGACAGTCTGCCGTATCGGATTGAGCGAGCGTTGCACTTTTCCAACGGTGGCGGACTGTACGTGGGCCAGCATATTGCGACCGGTGCGCAGGTCGTGCTCAAAGAGGCCCGACCGCACGCCGGCTTGGACAGTGACGGCACGGACGCGGTCGCACGGCTGCGCCGCGAGCAGGAGATGCTTAAGCGGCTCAGTGGGCTGGATACCGTGCCAGCGGTGCATGATGCGTTCACCCTCGGGGAGCATCACTTTCTAGCCCTGGAGTTCATCGACGCCACCCCGTTGCGAAAGGCCATCGTCAATCGCTACCCGTTGGTGAAGCTCGGCGCCGACGAGCAGACCATCGCCGAGTACACCTCGTGGGCGCTCGACATCCAAGCCAAGGTTGAACGCGCGATTGATGCATTTCACAAACGTGGTGTGGTGATCGGGGATCTACACCCGTTCAACGTCCTTGTCCGGCCGGATGGCCGAGTCGCACTGGTCGACTTCGAGGTCGCGGCCGGTATCGAGGAGGGACGTCGGCAGACGCTGGCCAATCCGGGCTTCGCCGCCCCGCGGGGCTACACCGGCTTCGACATCGACCGCTACGCGCTCGCCTGCCTGCGCCTGTTCTTGTTCCTTCCCCTGACTACCTTGCTGGCGATCGATCGGGCCAAGGCCGTCGACTTCGCCGCGGTGATTTCCGAGTCGTTCCCGGTTCCTGCTGCATTCCTCGACGAGGCGGTCCAGGTCATCGGGGACCAGCCGAGCCCTGTGGCGCCGCAGCCGTCAGTGCGGTCGCAGCCGTCGTCGTTTTATTCGTCGCATCGGCTTGATCCGGAGCACGAGAGCTGGGAACAGATCCGGGCCTCACTGGCCGGGGCGATCCTCGCCAGTGCTACCCCGGACCGTGACGACCGGCTGTTTCCCGGTGACATCGAGCAGTTCCAGACCGGAGGGCTGAACATCGCTCATGGCGCGGCGGGAGTGCTCTACGCACTGGAGCTGACCGGCGCTGGCCGTCATCCGGAGCACGAAGAATGGTTGCTGCAACGGGCTATGAACCCGGCTTCACGGACTACTCGGCCGGGTTTCTACAACGGCCTGCATGGCGTGGCGTATGTGCTCGACCACCTCGGTTACCGGGCGGAAGCGCTCAAGGTCCTCGATATGTGTACCGCCGAGCTGAATGGGCAGTGGGATCGGCTTAGCCTGGACCTGCACGGCGGGCTGGCTGGTATCGGCCTGAACCTGGCGCATTTCGCCGCCATCACGGCAGACCCTTCGATACGCACCGCGGCATTCACCCTGGCGCAGACAGTCGCCGAGCGGCTGGGCAGCGTCGATTCGGTGGATGAGGTGAGCGGCGGTTCGTACCCTTACGCCGGACTGATGCGCGGCTCCGCCGGTCCGGCCCTGCTGTTCATCCGTCTCTACGAGCAGGTGGGCGAGCCAGCCCTGCTCGACCTGGCGCGCACCGCGCTGCGGCAGGACCTTCGACGCTGCGTGATCCGCGACGACGGCAGCATGGAGGTCAACGAGGGCTGGCGGACCATGCCCTACCTGGCTGACGGCAGTGCCGGCATTGGGCTCGTCCTCAACCAGTACCTCGCTCACCGAGCCGACGACGAGTTCGTCGAGGCTATCGGCCGGATCAGTCGCGTGGCGCGGTCTGCGTTCTATATCGCGCCTGGTCTGTTCGCCGGGCGCGCAGGCATGATCTTGTATCTGCGTCACGGTGGTGGCCCGCGGGACCGTATCGTCGATGATCACATTCGCCGGTTGGGCTGGCACGCGGTCGACTACCAGGGCTGCCCGGCGTTCCCCGGTCAGGAGCTGCTCCGGCTGTCCATGGACCTGGCCACCGGCACCGCTGGGGTGCTGCTCGCTGCCGGCGCCGCCCTGCATCCAGCGCCGGTGCACCTGCCGTTCCTTGATCCCGCGCTGTGCGCCCAGGCGCGAACCGAACCCTCGGCATCACCAATCCCATGAAGGAGGTGAATTTATATGGCACTGCTCGACCTGCAGGAGATGGAGCTGCCCGAAGTCACGGGAGACCCGCTGATGGCCGGCTTCAGCGACAGCAACAGCCACGGCAGCGGAGGGAGCACCCTGAGCCTCCTGTTGTGCAGCCTCCTCTAAACACCGTGAGTGAGGATCGCAGCCCGGCGCATCCTCACCAACGGTATGACACCCCGCCCCGGCCACCAGCCGGGGCGGGGTCTGGCTTGCCGCCTAACCGGTTGATCCTGCGGACTGTCCAGCATGTCGGAGGCTGGACTTGCCTGCTGTCGGGGGCATCGCTGATCTTCGCCGGTGCCCAGACAGTGTTCCCGGCGGTGCTGGGGC
Source organism: Pseudonocardiaceae bacterium (assembly GCA_036378735.1). Classification (GTDB taxonomy): domain Bacteria; phylum Actinomycetota; class Actinomycetes; order Mycobacteriales; family Pseudonocardiaceae. The sequence continues at coordinate 2,957 of DASUVX010000137.1, forward strand.
GCGCCGTCGATGCCGCGCTCACTGGCCATGACTGGCTGCCGTGGCTGGTGGGATGCGGACTGTTGGTCGGGCTGCTCATTCTCAGCGATGCTCTCAGCGACCTTGCCGGAGGTACGAGCACAGCGCGGGCGACGGCGTGGATACGAAGGTCCGCACTGGACCATGTGCTTGCACTGGGCACCCGATCGGGGCGCCGGTTCGAGACGGGGGACTTGGTCGCCCGCATGGTCGGCAACGCCGGCGACGCCGGGCGGGCCGGCACGCTGCTGGTACGGGCCGTAGCAGCTTTGGTGCCAGCTGTCGGCGGCATCGTCGCGCTCGCGCTGATCGACCCCTGGCTGTGCCTGACATTTCTGGTCGGTGCCCCGGTTCTGCTCGTCCTGGTGCGCAGCAACGTCCGGGATGCTTCCGAGCTGGCCGGCCGCTACCTGCGGGTGCAGGGCAACGTCGCGACGCGCCTGGTCGATGCACTGACCGGCGCGCGCACCATCGCCGCTGCCCGTACCACGGCACGGGAGCGCGAGCGCGTGCTCGCACCGCTATCCGAGCTGCACGCCGCCGGGATGGGCATGTGGCGGGTGCAGATCCGGATGGCAGCCCAGCAGGCGCTGCTGGTTCCGCTGCTGCAGATTGCCGTGCTCGCGGTCGCCGGCATCGAGTTCGGCCAGGGAGTGATCAGCGCTGGGCAGGTGCTCGCGGCCACCCAGTATGTTGGGTTGGCCGCCGGGGTCAGCTCGGTGGTGAACTCGGTGGCGCGGCTGGCCCGGGCTCGGGCTGCCGCCGGGCGTACCGCGGAAGTCCTCGCCGAGCCGCCGGCGGAGTACGGCACCGAACGCCTACCGGAGGGTCGCGGCCGGCTGGAGTTTCGCGCTGTCACGGTGCGGGACACAGATGTGCCGGTGCTGTGTGACGTCAATCTTGTGGTGCCAGCCGGAGCCCTTGCTGCGGTCGTCGGACGCAGCGGGAGTGGTAAATCCCTGCTGGCCGGGCTCATCGGCCGGCTGGTCGATCCGGACGAAGGCCAGGTATTACTCGACGGGGTGCCGCTGCCCGAGCTAGCACGGCATGAGCTGCGTCGCGCCGTTGGCTACGGTTTCGAGCGGCCGGCGCTCATCGGGGACACGCTCGCCGATGTGATCGCCTTCGGGCCGGAACGGCCGGAACAGCCTGTACTGGCCGCCGCTGCGCAAGCGGCCTGCGCCGACGACTTCATCCGGCGGATGCCGCGGGGATACCGGACTAAACTGGTCGAGGCGCCGATGTCGGGCGGCGAGATGCAGCGCATCGGTCTGGCCCGCGCCTTCGCGCATGCCGGGCGGGTCCTCGTGCTCGATGACGTCGCGGCAAGTTTGGACACTGTCACCGAGCATCACATCAGGCAGGTATTGACCGGCGCACTGGCTGACCGCACCCGGCTCATCATCGCGCACCGTGCGTCGACGGCCGCCAACGCCGACTTCGTCATCTGGCTGGTCGGCGGCAGGGTGCGCCGCGTTGCCCCGCACCACGAGCTGTGGAGTGAGCCGGCTTACCGTGAGGTGTTCGCGCAGGCGGACCCCTCGGACGGCCCGTGGGCGGGAGGGACCGAGTGACGCCCGCCACGCCATGGCGCCCCCGGCGTCCTCACTGGCGCCTGCTGGTTGACGTGCTTTGCAAGCGGCGCGTGGTGCTGGCCCGGATGTACGGCTGGTCGGTTGTTGCGGCGGTACCTGCCTTCCTGTCCGGCCGCCTGGTCGCCGCAGCTGTTGATCACGGCTTTCTGACCGGCCACCCGGAAGCGGGTTTCGGTTGGCTCGGGCTGATGGCGCTGAGCGCTTTGGTCGGGGCGGCTGGGACCCGCCAGACTTTCCTGCGGCTCGCGGAGCTCGTTGAGCCATTCCGAGACGAACTTGTCGATCTGGTGGTAAGTGGTGTCCTGCGTCGCTGCAGCATCAGAGGGGACGTAGCGGACACCGCCGGGGTGGCGAGGCTGACTCGGCAGGTGGACATGGTCCGGGAGTCGTTCGCCAACATCCTCATGGTGACGCAGGCGTTCCTGGTGACCACGACGAGCGCGCTGCTCGGCCTACTCACCCTTGTCCCGTTCGCCGTTGCGCTGGTCCTGCCGCCGTTACTGATCAGCCTCGGGTTGTTTCTCGCCTCGTTGCGTGCCATGGCCACCTGCCAGCGGACCGCGATTGTGGCCGACGAGGGCATCGCCGAGGCGGTGACCACCCTGGCCGGCGGGTTGCGGGACGTCCTTGCATGTGGTGGCGAAGAACAGGTGCAGGCCGCGGTGGGCCGCACCATCGCTACCCAGGAGGGCGCGGCCACCCGGTTGGCCCGGCTCACGACGTTGCGGACCACGGCATTGGGTATCGGCGCCTGGGTCCCGCTCGTGCTCATGCTTGCGGGATCACCCTGGCTGGTTGCGCACGGTGCGACAACCGGCGCGGTGCTGGGGGCAGTGACCTACGTGTCGATGGGAGTTCGACCTGCCCTGCAGATCTTGATCCGCGGCGTTGGCGACAGCGGAATGTGGCTGCTGGTCACCTTACGGCGCATCGTCGAGGCTGCGGACCTTCCGGTCGCCGCTGGCGACGTTGTCGAGCCGCGCCTCGAATCGGCGGGTTTCACACCAACGCACCGCCCCCGCCCTGATGGATCGGCCCTCGAGCTGCACAGCGTCACATTCGCTTACACGCCCCAGGCCGATCCGGTGATCCGCGATCTCAATCTGTTCTTGCCTTATGACGACCATTTGGCCGTGGTCGGCCCCAGTGGGGTGGGCAAGTCGACCCTCGCCGCAGTCATGGCCGGTCTGCTCCGGGCGCAGGCCGGTCGTGTCCTTCTGGGCGGCGTTGAGCTGGGCGAATGGGAGAGCCAGCAGCTCGTCCGGCACCGAGTGCTCATTCCTCAGCAGGCCTATGTCTTCACCGGCACGGTCGGAGAAAATCTGGCCTACCTGCGCCATGATGCGACACCCGCGGAGATCGATGAGGCCATCGACGCGGTCGGAGCGCGGGAGCTCATCGAACGCCTGGGTGGATGCGGTGCACATGTCGCGCCCGCGGCGCTATCTGCAGCTGAGCGCCAGCTCATCACCCTCACTCGTGCCTACCTTTCGCCGGCGAGATTGGTGATTCTCGACGAAGCCACCTGTCACCTGGACCCGGCGGCGGATTCCCGAGCCGAACGAGCTTTCGCCCGGCGGCCGGGCACGCTTGTCGTCGTGGCTCACCGGATCAGTTCCGCTATGCGCGCCAAAAGAGTTCTCGTTCTGGACGGTAGCCGCGCGCTGTTGGGCACGCACGACGAGTTGCTGACCTGGTCTGAGCTTTACCGCGACCTCGTAGGTCACTGGCAGCCCATCGAGTACGCCGCCGCATCCCCTTCCCCTTCCCCCCGACATGGAGACATATCGGGGTGAACAGGCCGCTGTTCACCCCGATATGTCTCCATGTCGGGGTCGCAGAAACAAGGCGGTTGGAGGTGAGCGGGGGCGGTGGCCTACACTCTGTGCGGCTGGGCCTCCAGCGGATCTCCCGTGCCCGTAGTGCGGCGTCTCGGGGAGACGTTGGGTAAAGGGGTGTAGCTCAACTGGCAGAGCAGCGGTCTCCAAAACCGCAGGTTGCAGGTTCAAGTCCTGTCGCCCCTGCGTTAGAGGTGAATGAGTTTGACCAAATCGACGACCAACCGCCGGCTCGCCTGGCGAAGCGGAGGATCAGCAGCGTGAGCGAGGATCGCGCCCGCGACACGGAGGACCGGCTGGACCAAGCCGACGCTCCGCACGCCGCTGCTGCCGTGCGCCGGGAGCGACTCACCCAGGTCCGGCCGACCACGGGCAAGGGCCAGCCCACCAGAGCTCGGGGCGCTGCCGAGACCAAGGTGGCAGCACCGGCCCGGCTGATGCGGTTTCTCCGCGAGGTTGTCTCCGAGCTCACCAAGGTCATCTGGCCGAGCCGCCGGGAGCTGGTGGTCTACACGTCGGTCGTACTGGTCTTCGTCAGCTTCATGGTGGCCTTCGTGGCGTTGCTCGACATGGGGCTGGGCAGGTTAGTGCTGACTGTGTTCGGCTAACGCCGGGTATCCGAACGCCGGCGCAGGACGAGCGAGACGCAAGGACAGAAAGCGAGATAGACAGTGACTTCCACCGGAGGGACTTCCACCGGAGGTACTTCCACCGGAGGTACTTCCACCGACGACGGGCAGGAGCTGACGGGCCTGTTCGATGACGTCCCACCCGGCATCGACACCTCGGAGATCAGCGAGACGGTTGAGGACGCCGAGCAGGATGCCGCAGTGGCCGAAACGGATTCCACCCAGCCGGCCGACCCGGTCGACGAGCTGAGATCCGCGCTGGCCGGCGCTCCCGGTGAGTGGTACGTCGTGCACTCCTACGCCGGCTACGAAAACAAGGTGAAAGCCAACCTGGAGACCCGGATCCAGACGCTGGACGTCGAGGACTACATCTTCCAGGTGGAAGTGCCCACCGAAGAAGTCACCGAGATCAAGAACGGCCAGCGCAAGCAGGTGCAGCGCAAGGTGCTGCCCGGCTACATCCTGGTCCGGATGGACCTCAACGATGCCTCCTGGAGCGCCGTGCGCAACACCCCGGGAGTCACCGGTTTCGTCGGTGCCACCTCGCGGCCGTCGCCGCTTACCCTGGATGAGGTGCTGAAGTTCCTCGCGCCGCGGGTGGCGCAGCCGAAGGTGCCGGTTGGCGCCGGTAGGCATGCTGCTACCAGCGGTGGCGCCAAGCCGACAATCGAAGTCGACTACGAAGTGGGTGAGTCCGTCACCGTCATGGACGGCCCATTCGCCACCTTGCCGGCGACGATCAGCGAGGTCAACGTCGACGCGCAGAAGCTTAAAGTGCTCGTGTCGATCTTCGGTCGGGAGACACCGGTCGAACTCTCCTTCAGCCAGGTTGCCAAGATCTGACGGGCCAAATCTGACCGGCGTAGAGCCGGTGGTATCCACAGGAAGGGATCATGCCTCCCAAGAGACGTAAGAAACTCGCGGCCACGGTGAAGCTCGCACTGGAGGCGGGTACCGCGAACCCCGCCTCGGTCGGGCAGGCGCTCGGCCCGCACGGTTTGAACATCATGGAGTTCTGCAAGGCTTACAACGCGGCGACGCAGAACAATCGCGGCGAGGTCGTGCCTGCGGTGATCTCGGTCTACGAGGATCGCTCGTTCGACTTCGTGCTCAAGACTCCGCCGGCCTCGGTACTGCTGCTCAAGGCGGCCGGGATCGCCAAGGGGTCGGCCGAGCCGCATAAGACCAAGGTCGCGAAGGTCAACCGCGAGCAGCTCCGGGCCATCGCCGAACGTAAACGCGAAGACCTCAACGCCAACGACATCGATGCCGCCATCAAGATCATCGCCGGCACTGCCCGATCCATGGGCATCACGGTGGTCGACTAGCCGGACGCTCGCGGCGACCAGCAGCCGGGGTATCGAACTCGGCGACAGCAGTGTTGGGGTAACAAGTGAAATGTGGGAGGGCCACAGCGCTGGCCCGCACCACGACTGATCCTTTGAGAGGGCAGTGAGATGAAGCGCAGTAAGGCCTATCGCCAGGCCATCGAGAAGGTCGACCGCAGCCGGCTGTACAGCCCGTTGGAGGCTGCGGCGTTGGCCAAGCAAACCTCCCCCACGACGATGGACGCCACCGTCGAGGTGGCCATGAGGCTCGGTGTCGACCCCCGCAAGGCCGATCAGATGGTTCGCGGCACGGTGAACCTGCCGCACGGCACCGGCAAGACCGTGCGGGTCATCGTCTTCGCCAGTGGTGACAAGGCTGCCGAGGCCGAGGCTGCCGGCGCCGACGCGGTGGGGTCTGATGACCTCATCGCGCGTATCCAGGGCGGCTGGCTGGACTTCGACGCCGCCATCGCGGCGCCCGACCAGATGGCCAAGGTCGGCCGGATCGCCAGGATCCTCGGGCCCCGTGGCCTGATGCCCAACCCGAAGACCGGCACCGTCACGCCCGACGTCACCAGGGCCATCACGGACATCAAGGGCGGGAAGATCAATTTCCGGGTGGACAAGCAGGCGAACCTTCACCTGGTCATCGGCAAGGTCTCGTTCGACACCGAAAAGCTGGTGGAGAACTATGCCGCTGCGCTTGACGAGGTACTGCGCAGCAAGCCGTCGGCCGCAAAGGGTCGTTACCTGAAGAAGGTCAACTTCTCCACCACCATGGGCCCGGGTATCCCAGTCGACCCCAACCGCACCCGCAACCTCCTGCTCGACGAACCAGCCACCGCCTGAACTTCCCGGCTCCCCACCCGCAGTCTGGATGCAGACTGCGGTTTCAGGCGGCCGAAAAACAGCAGTCTGCATCCAGACTGCGATCATCTAAGCTGGGGCGATTTGGCGGCAGTGGTGTGGTGGGCTTAGGGTGATCGCAGTTCCACCGAAGACCGCTGGTCTGGCATGCCGACGGCACGCCACGAAGGTCCCGCAGGCAGCGGGCGGCCCGCGCAGGAGGACGTGGTCGTACCGCCATGCGGCGCCATCGTGCGCGCGCTGGCCTCGCCCCCGCCTGCTGCGCCGGGGCGTTCGTCTTCTTGGGTCCGGGTAACGGGTGCGTCGCGTGCCCGTGGCGGTCAGCCGGACGCACCGTACCTATCCAAGGAGGCGATCCATGGCTAGACCGGACAAGGTCGACGCCGTTGCCGATATCGCGGAGGAGTTCCGCAACGCCACCGCCACGCTCGTGACCGAATACCGTGGCCTGTCCATGACGCAACTCACGAACCTGCGTCGCTCCCTCGGGTCCGACACCACCTACCGAGTCGCCAAGAACACCTTGGTGTCGCGTGCCGCGCGAGACGCCGGTGTGGAGGGCCTGGACGAGTTGTTCATCGGCCCCACCGCGATCGCATTCGTGCACGGTGAGCCGGTGCTCGCCGCGAAGGTGCTGCGTGATTTCGCCCGGGAGAACGCCGCGCTGGTGATCAAGGGCGGGTATCTGGAGGGTCGGCCGCTGACCGTCGCCGAGGTCACCCAGATCGCCGACCTGGAGTCGCGCGAGGTGCTGCTGGCCATGCTGGCCGGGGCGATGAAGGCGAACCTGTCCAAGGCCGCCCGGCTGTTCGCCGAGCCGGCTTCCCAGGTGGCCCGGTTGGCCGCGGCGCTGCGAGACAAGCGCCAACCAGCCGGCGAGCAATCCGAGGACTGATCGACCGGCCTCCAGGACAACGCAAGGCAACGCTAGACAACGCAAAACGAATTCGAAGATCACAGAAGGAGAACCGCCATCATGGCGAGGATGAGCACCGACGAGCTGCTGGACGCGTTCAAAGAGATGACCTTGCTCGAGCTGAGCGAGTTCGTGAAGAAATTCGAGGAAACCTTTGACGTCACCGCCGCGGCGCCGGTCGCCGTGGCTGCGGGTCCCGCCACGGGCGCGGCGGAAGCCCCAGCGGCTGAGGAGAAGGACGAGTTCAACGTCGTTCTCGAAGCTGTCGGCGAGAAGAAGATCCAGGTCATCAAGGTAGTCCGGGAGATCGTCTCCGGCCTGGGCCTCAAGGAAGCCAAGGACCTCGTCGAAAGCGCTCCCAAGCCCATCTTGGAGGCCGTTCCCAAGGACCAGGCCGATGGCGCCAAGGCCAAGCTCGAAGAAGCCGGCGCCAAGGTCTCCCTCACCTGAGCCGGACAGTTTCGCTCAGCGGGCGCAGCGGGGTTAAACGCACCGCGGAAACTCCGATGCGCCCGCTGCTGCGGACTCCGACCGGTCGTTTAGCCAGGAGATTAGGTCGGTGAGGATCTCGTTGCGCTCGGGCTCGTTGAACACTTCGTGGTAAAGGCCCGGGTATTGGCGCAGAGTCTTGTCCGGCGAGGACACTGTCTCGTGCACCATCATGGAGCCGGTCAGCGGGCAAATCTGGTCATCGGTGCCGTGCAGGACCAGCAGCGGCACGGACAGGCGCGGCAGTCCAGCGGGCAGGCGCTGCATCACCGCGAGTACTTCGGCTCCGGTCCGCGCCTTGATTTTGCCCCGGTAAATCAGCGGGTCATCCCGGTAGGAGCTCACCACGTCCGGATCCCGGCTGATCTTCTCCTCGGCGTCGAGCCTGGCCACGCCGAGGTCGGGAACCAGCGCCGACAGCACCGGGGCCAGGCGCCTGGCCAGCGCGGAGCCGGCTGTCGCCGTCACCGCCGGCCCGGACAGCACCAGCCCGTCGAGGGCGCAGTCCGTCGCGCCGGTGTCGATCGCGTACACCAGCGCGATCAGGCCGCCGAGCGAGTGGCCGACCATGAACGTCGGCCCGGCGTGCCGGTCGGCGGCGAAGCGCACGAAGGACCTCAGGTCCTGCTGAATCAACGCCATCCGCTCGATGTTGGCCCGTCGCCCGTCGGATCGGCCGTGCCCGCGGTGGTCGGCGGCATATACCGCAAAGCCCGCCGCGGCGAGTCGGGCGCCTACGTGGGCATAGCGTGCGGAATGCTCGTGGATGCCGTGCACCACGACGACGACCGCCCGAGCCGGGCCCTGGGGAAGCCAGGCCTGCCAGTACGCAGACCGTCCGCCGGCGATCGCCCGGCGCCCCTGTTCATGTGCGGTGACCACGGAGTGCCTCCTCGCCGCGCGCGACCGCCCTGTTGCGAACCCTCGACATCTCGCCGCCGGAAACCTCTCTACCTTGGACGACAATGACCAGCATCGCCACCAAGCCCACTGTCCCGCAGCAGACCACCCAGGGCGGCCCGCTGCGGATGGCCATCCTCGCAGTCGCGGCGCTGGCTGTAATCGCCTTTGCCGCCGCGGGCTGGTTCGGCCTGTCGTGGTACCTGGCCGCGCACGACAAGTCTCTGGCCGTAGGTAAGGACCGTGACGCCGTACTGCGGGATGCCCAGCAGGCCACGCTCACCCTAAACACCCTCGACTACCGGCATGTGCAGGACGGCCTGACCCTGTGGGAGCAGGCCGCGACGGGTTCGTTGCTGACTCAGCTGCGAACCAACCGAGACTCCTACGCGCACGCCATCACCGACTCGTCCACGGTGAGCAACGCGAACGTGGTCGACGCCGCGGTAGCCGCGCTGGATGCGGGTGCCGGCACCGCGCAGGTGCTCGTGGGGCTCGACGTGACGTCGCAGGTCGACAAGGGCGATCCGGGCTGCGTGCACCGGCGGGTGCACCTCGACATGGTCCGCATCGGGCCCAGCTGGAAGGTCGGCAATCTGACGCCGGTCGGCGAAACCTACTCGGAACCCGGGCCCTGCCCGCCCCCCTCCTCGCCGAAATAAAGTCCCGCCAGAGATCCCGGAATAGAGAGCGCGTCCACAATGACTATGCCGGCACCACCACAGATTGCCGACACCGAGGAGGTGGCCACGCCACCTCGACGTCTGACTGGCGTGGCGACGCTGGTGGCATTGGTCGCCGCGGTGGTGATGGCCGTGGGTCTTGGAGCCTGGTTCCGCGGCGAGGCCAACCAGCTGGCCGGTTCCCCGGCGGCGACCAACGAGGCGTTGGTCGATAAGGACGCCACCGCCCAGGTTTCTGCTCAGATACGCGAAGCCGTGCAACGCGTCTACTCCTACGACTTCGCTCGGCTCGACGCCAACGAACGAGCCGCAAGCGAGGTCGTCACCGGCCCGTTCGTCGACAGCTTTCATCAGCAGTTCGCCAAAATACGGCAGCTGGCGCCGCCACAGCAGGCCGTGGTAGTGGCGTCCGTTCCCGCCATCGCAGTCAAGACGCTCGATGGCGACCGGGCGATCGTGCTGGTCTTCGTCGATCAGCAGGCTCATCAGGTCGCTAAGGACAAGCCACTGCTGGCCACCAGCCGGCTGTCCATCACAGCGCAACGGGTCGACGGCCGCTGGAAGATCGCCGACGCGGAGTCGTTTTAGGTAGCTACCCGGGAGGGCCCATGAGCGCGCGAGACCTGCTTGCGGGTCGACCATGAGTTCGGGCAGCGCCGGTGTCGAGGTGGTGGTGGAAGGGCTGACCAAGTCGTTCGACCGGTCGGTCATCTGGTCTGACGTGACGCTCACGCTGCCCGCTGGTGAGATCAGCGTGCTCCTGGGCCCGTCGGGCACCGGCAAGTCGGTATTCCTGAAATGCCTCATCGGGCTGCTCAAACCGGAACGCGGCTCGATTCTCGTTCACGACACCGATCTGATGCGCTGCAGCGAGCGCCGGCTGTACGAGATCCGCAAGCGGTTCGGGGTGTTGTTCCAGGACGGTGCGTTGTTCGGCTCGATGACCCTGTACGACAACGTCGCCTTCCCGCTGCGCGAGCACACCCGCAAGTCCGAGCGCGAAATCCGCGCGATCGTCAGCGACAAGATGGAGATGGTCGGCCTGGCCGGCGACGAGCGCAAGCTGCCCGGCCAGATCTCCGGCGGGATGCGCAAGCGCGCTGGCCTGGCCCGGGCGCTGGTGCTCGACCCGGAGATCGTGCTGTTCGACGAGCCGGACTCGGGGCTGGACCCGGTCCGCACCGCCTACCTCAACCAGCTGATCGTGGACCTCAACGCGCAGACCGACGCCACGTTCCTGATCGTCACCCACGACATCAACACCGCCCGCACCCTGCCGGACAACATCGGCATGCTCTACCGCAAGCGGCTGGCCGCCTTCGGGCCCCGCGAGGTGCTGCTGACCAGCGCGGAGCCGGCGGTTGCGCAGTTCCTCACCGGCCGCCGCCAGGGCCCGATCGGGATGTCGGAGGAAAAGGACGCCGCGCAGGCCGAACGCGAGCTGGCCGAGGTGCACGGCGAGCTGGCGGCGCTTCCCGAGCTCAGGCCCCAGCTCACCCCCTCGCCGTGGCTCTCCGAGCGCAAGGCCGTGTGGCGCCGGATGGAGCGCGTCCGGGGCATGCTGCACACCTTGCCCCCCGCCGCCCAGGTCGCCATTCGGGCCAGCTTCACTGGAGCCGATCGGCACCATGACCCGGCCGGGGGCGGTCCCGGGGAGACCGGCGCCCCGTGACCAGCGGGTTCCCCGGGCGCGGCGCCCTGGTGCAGACCGGCCGGCTGTTCGCGCTCGGCTTGGAGGTCACGCGGCGGTTGTTCCAGCGCCCGTTTCAGGGCCGCGAGTTCATCCAACAGGCCTGGTTCGTCACCAAGGTCTCCGCCCTGCCCACGGCCTTGTTCACCATCCCGTTCGGCGCCACCATCGCGCTGCTGCTCGCTGAGCTGGCCCGGCAGTTCGGCGCGCAGTCCCAGACCGGTGCGGGCAGCGTGCTCGCAATCGTCCAGCAGGCCGCGCCCATCGTCACCGCGTTGCTCATCGCCGGGGCCGGCGGCTCGGCGGTGTGCGCAGACCTCGGTGCGCGCACTGTCCGGGAGGAGATCGACGCGCTGGAGGCGCTGGGCATCTCACCGATCCAGCGCCTGGTGGTACCCCGGGTGCTGGCGATGATCCTCGTCGCAGTAGTGCTCAACGGGCTGGCCACCGTGGTAGGCATCGCCGGCGGCTACTACTTCAACGTGGTGGTCCAGGGCGGCACACCCGGGGCCTACATCGCCAGCTTCAACACCGTCGCCCAGGTCTCCGACATCTGGATCAGTGAGTTCAAGGCGGCCCTGTTCGGGCTGGCTGCCGGGATCGTCGCGGCCTACCGGGGGCTCAACCCCGCACCGGGGCCCAAGGGTGTGGGCCAAGCCGTCAACCAGTCCGTGGTGATCTCATTCGTGCTGGTGTTTCTGATCGACTTCGTGGTCACCGCGATCTACCTGCAGATCATGCCGCCGAAGGGAGGCTGAGGCTGCGTACTTCTCTGCGACGGGCCACTCAAGCCCCGCTGGCCTGGATCGATGACCTCGGCGACCAGCTGTCGCTCTACGGCCGGGCGATCGGCTGGACCCCGCGGGCCCTGCGGCGCTACCGCAAGGAGATCGCGCGGCTGCTGGCCGAGGTCAGTTTCGGCTCGGGCGCTTTGATCGTCATCCTCGGCACTGCCGGCGTGATGGCCGCGTTGGCGCTGTTCGTCGGCAGCCTCGTGGGCCTGCAAGGCTTCCGGGCGTTGGACGCGATGGGAACGCAGGCGCTGACCGGATTGCTCATCGCCTACTTCAACACCCGCGACATCGCTCCGCTGGTCGCCGCGGTAGCGCTGATCTGCACGCTCGGCGCGGGCTACACCGCCGAGCTGGGCGCGATGCGGATCTCCGAGGAGATCGACGCGCTGGAGACGATGGCCGTGCCCAGCGTGCCGTACCTGATCACCACCCGGGTGATCGCCGGATTTCTCGCGATCGTCCCGATGTACACCATCGGCCTGGCGATGTCCTACGCCGCGGCCCGGCTGAACGTCACGTTGATCAGCGGGCTGCCACCAGGCACTTACGACCATTACTTCGCGCTGTTCCTGCCGGTCAGTGACATCTTGTGGTCTTACGTGAAGGTGCTGACGTTCGCCTTCGTGATCATCTTGGTGTGCTGCCACTACGGCTATCGAGCCAGCGGTGGACCGGCCGGCGTGGGCATCGCGGTGGGTCGCGCGGTGCGGGTCTGCATCGTGATCGTCGCCATCGTCGACTTCTTCCTCACGTTGGCCATCTACGGCACGGTAACCACCGTTCGGGTGGCCGGATGACCAGCGCGGTGATCCGGCGCCGGATCCAGGGTGTCGCCTTTGTGGCCCTCGTCGTCGCGCTGGCTGCGCTATCGATCGAGAAATACTCCGGGGCCTTCTCCGACGGGGTACCGGTGACACTGCGGATCGACCACACCGGGCTGCAGCTGGACAAGCACTCAGATGTCAAGGTCCGCGGGCTGATCGTCGGCGAGGTCACCGACCTCAGTACCGCAGGCCCCGCCGCCACCGTGGCGCTGCGCCTCAAACCCGAGATGGCCCGCCTGATTCCGGATAACGTCAGCGCGCGGCTGCTACCCAAGACGCTGTTCGGGGAGAAGTACGTCGCGCTGGTCCTGCCGGAGCACCCGTCCGGGCGGCCGCTGGCGGCTGGCGACGTCATCCCGCAGGACCGCAGCCAGCCGGCCCGGGAGCTGGACGCGGCCTTGGACAGCCTGCTACCGCTGCTGCAGGACGTCGCGCCGCAGGACCTGGCGAGCACTCTCGGCGCGGTCTCCGGCGCCTTGCGCGGTCGCGGTCAGCAACTCGGTGACACCCTGGTCCGGACCCAGCAGCTGGTCAGCGGGCTGAACCCGGCACTGCCGCAGCTGTCCGAGGACATCACCCGCATCGCTGATCTGGCGGACACCTACACCCAGGCGGCGCCCGACCTACTGGCCGCCCTGGCGGATTTATCTACTACCACCCGGACGGTCGCCGAGCAGCGGCAGAACCTGGCGCAGTTGTGGACCTCGGTCACCGGTGTCTCGGATGATCTGCGCGGTTTCCTGCAGGACAACCGGGACAACCTCATCGCACTGGCCGCCGACAGCAGGCCCACTCTGGAGTCGCTGGCCAGGTACGCCCCGGAATACCCGTGCCTGCTGCACCAGATCGCCGGGCTGGTGCCCCAGCTCGACCGCGCCTTCGGGGTGGGCACCTCCCAGCCTGGGCTGCACATCTACCTGGAGGTCACCAACAACCGCGGCAAGTACCTGCCGGGGGTGGACGAGCCGCGCTATGCGGAGGACCGCGGCCCGCGCTGCTACCCGGTGCGCGATGGGACGAAGTTCCCCGAGTACCCGGGCGGTCCGATCCACGACGGCTCGACGTCGCCTCCGATCGGCCGCGGGGATCCCTCGCCGGGTGTGGGGCCGGTCAGCACCCCACCTCAAGTGGTCGCGATGGGATTGCCGAACTCACCGGCGGAGCAGCAGTTCCTCGCGGCGCTGCTGGCCCCGGCCAGCGGGCAGGCGCCCGCGGAAATGCCCGGCTGGACGAGTTTCCTGCTCGGCCCGTTGCTGCGCGGGACCCAGGTGACGCTGCGGTGAGGGGCCTGTTCGCGCCACTGACCAAGCTGATCGTGTTCACCGTTGTCATCGCGTTGGCCACCGGCCTGGTCGCGCTGACCATCGCCAACGTCACGCTGACCGCCACGACCAGCTACCTGGCCCGGTTCACCGACGTCAGCGGCCTGCTGGTGGGCGACGACGTGCGTATCGCCGGGGTCCGGGTGGGCTCGGTGGACTCCATCGAACTGGTCGATCGGCGCATCGCGCAGGTGGGCTTGCGCGTTGACTCTCAGCTGCGCGTGCCGGCCTCAGTGACCGCCTCGGTGCTCTACCGCAACCTGTTCGGGCAGCGCTACCTCGCCCTGGCGCGGGGTCCCGGCCCGGTCGGTCAGAGTCTGCCGCCGGGCGGGCTGATCCCGATCGAGCACACCACACCGCCGCTGAACCTCACCGTGCTGTTCAACGGCTTCAAGCCGCTGCTGGTCGGGCTGGACGCAGCACAGCTCAACCGGCTGTCCTGGGAGATCGTGCAGGTGCTGCAGGGCCAGGGCGGCACCGTGGAAAGCTTGCTGGCCAGTACGTCCTCGCTGACCAAAGACATCGCCGACCGGGACCAGGTGATCGGCGAGCTGATCGCCAACCTGAACGCCGTCCTGGACACCGTCAACGTGCGCGACGAGCAGCTGTCGGGGTTGATCCTGCAACTGCAGCGGCTGGTCTCGGGGCTGGCTGCAGACCGGGAGCCAATCGGGCAGGCAATCGTCTCGATCGACCAGCTGGCCGGCACTACCGCCGGCCTGCTGCGCGACGCCCGCCCGCCGCTGCGCGACGACATCGCGGGGTTGGGTGCGCTGTCGACGAACCTGGCGGACAGCGCGCAGGTCGTCGACCGGGTGCTGCGGTTCCTGCCGGAGAAACTCACCAAGCTGTCCCGGGCCGGCAGCTACGGCTCGTGGTTCAACTTCTACCTCTGCGGGGTCGAAGGCACCGTCACGGTGCCCGTCACCAATGCGCCGCTGGTCGTCCCGCTGACCACACCGCCGCCCGCGGCGAGGTGCTCGCAGTGATAGCGCCACGCACGCGCCACCCGATTGCGATCGGGATCGCCGGGCTGGTCATCCTCGCGCTGCTGGCCGTCGCCGGGTACAACGCGGACAAGCTGCCGCTCATCGGTGGCGGCACGACCTACACCGCGCAGTTCGGCGACGCTGCCGGGCTGCGGGCCGGCGATCCGGTGTACATCGCCGGGGTCGAGGTCGGCCGGGTCACCGCCGTGGAGCTGGCCGGTGACCGGGTGCGGGCCTCGCTGCGGGTCCGCAACGCCTGGCTCGGGGACCAGACCAACGCCGCCATCGAGATCAAGAGCTTGCTGGGCGCGAAGTCGGTAAGCCTGGACCCGCGCGGGCAGCGCGCCCTGGACCCGCACACGCCGATCCCGCTGGCCCGCACCGCCTCGCCGTACGACGTCGTCGACGCGCTGAGCGGGCTGTCCGGGACGCTCCAGCGAATCGACACCGCCCAGCTCGAGCAGAGCCTGCGGACGCTGGCCGACACCTTCCGCGGCACCCCCGCCGATGTGCGGGGCACCCTGGAGGGGTTGTCCCGGCTCTCGGAGACCATCGCCGGACGGGACCAGCAGGTCCGCCACCTGCTGGCCGGCACCGAGGCGTTGACCGGGGTGCTGGCCGGCCGCAACGCCGAGTTCGAGCGGCTGCTTGCCGATGGCAACCTGCTGCTGGCCGAGGTGCGCCGCCGTCGGGAGGCGATCAGCGCGCTGCTGATCAATGTCCAGGCGCTGTCGGTGCAGCTGCGCGGGCTGGTCGCGGACAACAGCGCCCAGCTGCGGCCAGCGCTGGAGCAGCTCGACCGGGTCGCCGCGGTACTGCAACGAAACCAGCTCAATCTGGACCGGGGATTGCAGCTGGAGCCGGTGTTCATCCGGCTGTTCACCAACACGCTGGGCAACGGGCGATGGTTTGACAACTACATCTGCGGGTTGCTGCCGCCACCGACCGCGCTGGGCCCGCTGACCATCAACGAGCGGGGGTGCTGAGCATGCCCCGCTGGCTGGGCCGGGTGATCGCGGCCGGCTGCGTGCTCGGGGTGTTGTCGGTCACCGCTGCTGCCGCGGTGTGGTGGCTGGCGCCGCGCCCCGGGCGCACCCTCACCGCCTACCTGCGCTCCGCGGTCGCGCTGTACCCGAACAACCCGGTCCTGATCCTCGGCGTGCCGGTCGGCCGGATCACCACGGTGGTGCCGCAAGGGCGCCTGGTCAAGGTCGTCATGACGGTGGATCGCTCGGTCGACGTGCCGACCGGCGCGTCGGCGGTGGTGCTGGAACCCAGCCTGGTCGCCGGCCGCAGCATCCAGCTGACCCCCGCCTACACCGGCGGCCCCACCATGCCCGACGGGGGAGTCATCCCGGTGCAGCGCACCGCGGTCCCCCTCGGGATCGACGACCTGGCGCGCGCCGCCAACGACCTCGCGACCATGCTCGGCCCCCAGGGCGCCAACCGCAACGGGGCCCTTTCAGACACGCTCGACGTCGCCGCCGCCAACCTCCGGGGCAACGGGCAGGCGATCAACAGCACCATCGGAGACGTGGCAGCGCTGTCGCAGACGCTGGCCGGATCCCGCAAGCAGCTGTTCGCCACCGTGACCCAGCTGCAGTCGTTCATATCGACCCTGGCCGCCAACGACGCGCAGGTGCGCCAGTTCACCACCCAGCTCGCCGAGGTGTCGAATTACCTGGCCGGGGAGCGCGGTGATCTCGGTGCGGCGCTGCGGGAGCTGTCCCTCGCATTGGGCGAGGTCGCCGCGTTCGTGCAGGACAACCGGGCGGTGTTGAAGTCCAACGTGGACCGGCTCACCGAGGTGACCGCTGTGCTGGTGCGCCAGCGCGAAGCGTTGGGCGAGATCATCGACATCGCGCCCACCGCGCTGAGCAACTTGAACAACGCCTACAACGCCTCCTCCGGCACCCTGGACACCCGGGCGAACATCGAAGAGCTGCGGGCCCCGCCGATCCTGCTGGTCTGCGAGCTGCTGCGGCGCAGCACCCCACGGCAGGTGCCGGCCACCCTGGCGCGGACCTGCGCGGCGCTGGAGCCCCAGCTCACCGGCGCGGTACCGCTGCCCACAGCGGCGCAGGTGATTACCGCCTTGGAGACCGGGCAGCCGCCGCCGCTGCCGCTGCTCGCGCTGCCCACCGTGAGCGGAGGCCGCCGATGAGCCGGTGGACTGCGATGCTGCTGTGCGCATCGATCTCGGGTGCGTCGATGCTGACCCTGGCCGGGTGCGGCGTGCTGCAAGGCGGGCTGCAGAACGTGCCGCTGCCCGGCGGCGCGGACACCGGAACGAACCCTTACCACGTCACCGCGGAGTTCTCCGATGTGCTGGAGCTGGTGCCGCAGTCGCTGGTGAAGGTCAACGACGTGTCCGTCGGCGCGGTCCGGACGATCCGGCTCGCCCCGGACACCTGGCGCGCCATCGTCACGCTGGAGGTCAACCGCAGCGTCGCACTGCCGGCCAATGCGGTCGCCCGGGTGCGTACCACCAGCCTGCTGGGGGAGAAGTTCGTCGAGCTGGCGGCGCCCGATGGCCAGCCGCCGCGAGGCCGGCTGGCCGACGGCGCGGTGATCCCGGTGGCCCGAACCAGCCGCGCCACCGACGTCGCCGAAGTGCTCGGAGCGCTGTCGCTGCTGATCAACGGTGGTGGCATCGACCAGATCCGGACCATCGCCACCGAGCTGAACGCGGCGCTGTCCGGTCACGAACCGCAGCTGCGGGCGCTGCTGGCGGACCTCAACACGCTGGTGTCCGGCTTGGACGCGCGCAAAGCGGAGATCAACCGGGCGCTGGAGGCGCTCAACCGGCTGTCGGCCACCCTGTCCCGGCAGCGCGGGCAGATCGCCACCGCGCTCGACGGCCTCGCCCCGGGACTGCAGGTACTGGCCGATCAGCGCAGCCAGCTCGTCGGCACCCTGCAGGCTTTGGACCGGCTGTCGGTAGTTGCCACCGACACGATCAACCGCAGCCGCGACGACCTGATCGCCGACCTGCAGCTGCTGCGCCCCACCTTGGCGCAACTGGCCGCCGCGGGCGCGGACCTGCCCAACGCCCTGGAGCTCATCGCGACCTACCCGTTCACCGACGGTGCCGCCCGCGAGGCTTTCAAAGGCGACTACGCCAACCTCTACGTCAGGGCCGATCTGAACCTCGGCACGGTGCTGGACAACCTGTCGTCCTCCGGGCAACCGCTGATGGGGGTGCCGCCGCCGCTCGGGCAGCTGCTGGCCCCGGGCCGGCCGCCGCTCGGCCCGCTGCTCGAGGGCCTGTCGGGGGCGGTGCCCCCACCGCCGTCGGCTTCCGGTGGGCCCCCTGGGACGTCAGCTGCGGATCCGGCGCGAGACCTGCTTGCAGGGTCGAGCGATTGGGCTGGCATGGCAGCGCTGCTTGCCCCCCTACTGCGGCCCGCGCTGCGCGGAGTACCGGCATGATCACCACAAGAGTCCGTCTGCAGCTGCTGGCGTTCGTGATCGTCACCGTGCTCGGAGTCGGTTATGTCAGCGTCCGTTACCTCGGTGCGGGCGCGCTGCTCGGTGCCGGTCCCTACCCGGTGACTCTGCAACTCACCGATTCCGGCGGCATCTTCACCGGCGCCGAGGTCACCTACCGCGGCGTCAGCGTCGGGCGGGTCGGGCCGTTGCGGCTGACCAGCCAGGGCGTCGATGCCCAACTGGAGATCAGGCCGGACGCGCCGCCCATCCCCGCTGACACCGACGCCGTGGTGAGCGACCTTTCCGTGATCGGCGAGCAGTTCGTCGACCTGCGGCCAGCGCACCAGGATGGTCCGACGCTGCGCGCCGGGTCGGTGATCCCGGCATCCCGGACCAGCACACCGGTACCGATCGGCGACCTCATCGCCCACCTGGACACCTTCCTGCGGTCAGTGCCGCTGGAGTCCCTGCGCACCGTGGTGCACGAACTGGGCACCGGCTTCACAGGCACCGGAGCCGACTTGCAGATCCTGCTGGACAGCACCGATGCCTTCACCCGGGACGCCGTCGCCGCGCTGCCGCAGACGCTGGCCCTGATCAGGGACGGGCGGGTGGTGTTGCAGACGCAGAACGAGCAGTCCAGCGCGATCATCTCGTTCAGCCGGGACCTCGCGCTGCTCGCCGCCCAACTGCGCGCCGCCGACCCGGACCTGCGGCGACTGATCATCACCGCGCCGCAGGCCGCCGATCAGACCAGCGCGTTGCTTCGAGAAAGCGGCACCCAGATCGGCCAACTACTGGCCGACCTGCTCACGGTGTCCCGGGTCACGCTGCCGCGCCAGGCCGCGCTGCGTCACCTGCTGTCGGTCTACCCGGTGGTCACCGGCGGCACCGACTCGTCGGTGGTGCCCGACGACGGCTTCGCCCACCTCGGGCTGGCGCTGAATCTGTTCGACCCGTACGCGTGCGTGCGCGGCTACCAGGGCACCCTCAGGCGTTCCGGGACCGACCTCGCGCCGATTCCGGCCAACCGCGAGGCATACTGCGCCGAACCGCCGGGCAGCCCGACTGACGTCCGCGGTGCGCAGAATGTGCCGCGCGCCGGCACCCCGGCTCAAGTGCTGCCAGGAGGCTCGAGCCAGCCCAACCGGCCGCAGATCAGCAGCCTCACGTCGATCTTGGACGGCGGGTAGCTGAGGGTCGCGGGTGGTTACCCACCGTCACGTCTCTACCCTGGCCAACCATGACCAGCGTCGCCGCCGCCGCACGTTTTGTGCTGGGCCCCGCGCAACGACGGCTCACTGCCGTGCTGGCGGCGCTTGCCGCCCTCGCCGTGGGCATCGCCGGCTGGTTCGGCGTGTCGTGGTACCGGACGGCCCACGACGGGTCCCTCGCCTCGGGCATCGTCCGGGATGCCGTGCTGCAGGATGCCGAGCAGGCGACGATCAACCTCAACACGCTGGACTACCGGCGGGTGCAGGACGGGTTGACGCTGTGGGAGCAGTCGGCGACCGGTTCGCTGCTCGATGAGGTGCGGGCCAACCGAGCCACCTACGCGCAGGTCATCACCGACTCGAAAACCGCCACGACCGCGAGGACCCTCGACGGCGCGGTGGCCGAACTCGACGAGCATGCCGGTACCGCGCGCGTGCTCGTCGGGGTGGACGTGACAGCTGTCCGCGACGCCGGTGCGCCCAGTTGCGTACGCCGGCGCATCCAGCTGGAGATGCGTCGCTCCGGCGCCTGGAAGGTCGAGAAGCTGGCGCCGGTCGGCGCAGCGAACCCGGTGCCCGGAGCGTGCCCTTCGGTCCAGCCGCCCTTACCAAAACCTGGGCCACCGAGATAGGAGGCCGATCGTGCCGCTGCAGCGTCCCCATCCGGCCCGCCGCCGGCCGCGGGTCGCCGGCAGGCGACCTCTCACCGATCGGCCCGATCAGCTCCACCAGCGCGGCAACCGCCCCGGTGCGATCGTGCTCGATGAGCCGACCGGTCGCCCGGCAGAGGTCGACGTAGCGGAGGTCGCAGCCCGCGAGGGGGTCACCCGGCCCGCCGGGCGCTCCCGGTGGTCGACCCCGGTGCGGGTGGCGCTGGTGGTGGTCATGCTGATCGCGCTGGGTCTGGCGGCATGGTGGCGCGGCGAAACCCACGCGCTGCTCGGCACTGCAGCCTCGAGCAACCGCGCGTTGCTCGACGTCGGCACCACCGCCGAGATCTCCGGGCAGGTTCGTGATGCGGTGGAACGTGTCTTCTCCTATGACTTCGCCCGGCTCGATGACAACGAACGGGCCGCTGCCGCCGTGGTCACCGGCCCGTTCGCCGCCGACTACCGTCACCAGTTCGCCCGGGTCCGCGACTTGGCGCCGGGGCAGCAGGCCGTGGTGGTGGCGACGGTGCCCGCGCTGGCCGTCAAGGTGCTCGACGGTGATCGGGCTATCGTGGTGGTGTTCATCGACCAGCAGGCCAACCGGGGCGGCCAGGCCCAGCCACTGCTGGCCGCGGGTAGGCTCCGGGTCACCGCACAACGGGTCACCGGCAGCTGGAAGATCGCCGATGTGCAGCCGTTCTGATCGCCCGGCACGTCGTGAACTCGACGCGACGGGCAGCCCAGGCCCGTCGGGATGCCGCTGGCGTCGAGCTCACGGGTGGCAGACCACCATGGGCACCGGCTCGACGAAAGCGGCCGATTCTGCGCTGATCGGTCGAACCGATCGGATTGTGGCCGCTGATCGTGCACATCCGACCACTGATCGGACGATGAACTCTTGACTGCGGCCGCTTGGCAGGTCACTCTAGGACCACGCTTACGCCGACTCGAATTCGGCGCTGGACAGTCGCCGTCCTAGCGGCTAGACTGCCTCTTTGCGCTGCCCTTTTCTAGCCCCCTGCCCGCATGGTCCTGGGTGATCCGGTCTCCTGTGCGCAGGGCGTGTCGATCTGCGTCAGCGTTCATGGTAACTGAGGCTTCGGGCTTGGCGGCCCGGCTGCAGTTTCCAACGACAACTTCATCGGCCAGACACGCACACCCTCTCACAACTCCATCAGCAAGTGCACCAACACGCGCCGGAGTGTGGTCCCCAGGTGACCCTGCCAGGAGTCTCCGCCAGGAAACCACGGCCCTGCGCTCGGCAGCGCTAGTGTTCGGAAGGACGCAATCTTGGCAGTCTCCCGCCCGCCCAAGACCCCTGCTGCGAACAACTCAGTACCCCGGCTCCCGGGAGCACCGACCCGGCCGTCTTTCGCGAAGATCCGCGAGCCGCTCCAGGTGCCCGATCTTCTGGACTTGCAGCTCCAATCGTTCGAGTGGCTGATCGGCGCCGAGGAGTGGTACCAGCGCCGCATCGACGCCGGTGACGAGGATCCCATCGGTGGTCTCGCCGAGGTACTCGAAGAGATCTCTCCGATCGAGGACTTCTCCGGCTCAATGTCGCTGTCCTTCTCCGATCCCCGCTTCGATGAGGTCAAGGCCTCCGTCGAGGAGTGCCGGGACAAGGACATGACCTACGCGGCGCCGCTGTTCGTCACCGCCGAGTTCACCAACAACAACACCGGGGAGATCAAGTCCCAGACGGTGTTCATGGGTGACTTCCCGATGATGACGTCCAAGGGCACGTTCATCATCAACGGCACCGAGCGAGTGGTGGTCTCGCAGCTGGTCCGTTCCCCCGGCGTGTACTTCGACCACGCGGTGGATAAGACCACCGACAAGGACGTCTACAGCGTCAAGATCATTCCCAGCCGGGGCGCGTGGCTGGAGTTCGACGTCGACAAGCGTGACACGGTGGGCGTGCGCATCGACCGCAAGCGCCGCCAGCCGGTGACCGTGCTGCTCAAGGCGCTGGGCTGGACTGCCGAGCGGATCGCCGCGCGGTTCGCGCACTCCGAGACGCTGCTCGCCACCCTGGAGAAGGATCATACCGGTGGCCCCGACGAGGCGCTGCTGGACATCTACCGCAAGTTGCGCCCGGGTGAGCCGCCCACCAAGGAAAGCGCGCAGGCGTTGCTGGAGAACCTGTTCTTCAAGGTCAAGCGCTACGACCTGGCCAAGGTCGGCCGCTACAAGGCCAACAAGAAGCTGGGCCTGGCGTTGCCCTACCGCAATGGGGTGCTCACCGAGGACGACATCGTCACCACGATCGACTACCTGGTGCGGCTGCACGCGGGTGAGACGACGATGCCGGCCGCTGCCGATTCGCCCGACGACGTGGTGCCGGTGGAAACCGACGACATCGACCACTTCGGCAACCGCCGGCTGCGCACCGTCGGCGAGTTGATCCAGAACCAGATCCGGGTCGGGCTGTCCCGGATGGAGCGGGTCGTCCGGGAACGGATGACCACCCAGGACGTCGAGGCCATCACACCCCAGACTCTGATCAACATCCGGCCGGTGGTCGCGGCGATCAAGGAGTTCTTCGGGACGTCGCAGCTGTCCCAGTTCATGGACCAGACCAACCCGCTGGCGGGCCTGACCCACAAGCGGCGGCTGTCCGCGCTGGGTCCCGGTGGTCTGTCCCGGGAGCGGGCCGGCTTCGAGGTCCGTGACGTGCACTCGTCGCACTACGGCCGGATGTGCCCGATCGAAACCCCCGAGGGTCCGAACATCGGATTGATCGGGTCGCTGTCTTCCTATGCGCGGGTCAACCCGTTCGGCTTCATCGAGACGCCCTACCGCAAGGTCGTCGACGGTTTCGTCACCGAACAGGTCGACTACCTGACCGCCGACGAAGAGGACCGGCACGTCATCGCGCAGGCCAACGCCGTGCTGAACGATGACGGTTCCTTCGCCGAGGACCGGGTGCTGGTGCGGCGCAAGGGCGGCAGTGAGGTCGACTCCATCGACCCGCTCGGCGTCGACTACATGGACGTCTCGCCGCAGCAGATGGTTTCGGTCGCCACCGCGATGATTCCCTTCGTGGAGCACGACGACGCCAACCGGGCGCTGATGGGTGCCAACATGCAGCGCCAGGCGGTGCCCCTGCTGCGCAGCGAGGCGCCGCTGGTGGGTACCGGCATGGAGCTGCGCGCCGCGGTGGATGCCGGTGACGTCGTGGTGGCCGACAAGCCCGGCGTGGTCGAGGAGCTGTGCGCCGACTACGTCACCGTGATGGCCGACGACGGCACCCGGCAGACCTACCGGATGCACAAGTTCCACCGGTCCAACCAGGGCACCTGCACCAACCAGCGGCCCATCGTGGCCGAGGGTGACCGGGTCGAGATCGGCCAGGTGGTCGCTGACGGGCCGTGCACCGACGAAGGCGAGATGGCCCTCGGTAAGAACCTGCTCGTGGCGATCATGCCATGGGAGGGTCACAACTACGAGGACGCCATCATCCTGTCCCAGCGCCTGGTGCAGGACGACGTGCTCACCTCGATCCACATCGACGAGCATGAGATCGACGCTCGGGACACCAAGCTCGGCGCCGAGGAGATCACCCGGGACATCCCGAATGTCTCCGAGGAGGTGCTGGCGGATCTTGACGAGCGAGGCATCATCCGCATCGGCGCGGAGGTCCAGGCCGGCGACATCCTGGTCGGCAAGGTGACGCCCAAGGGCGAGACCGAGCTGACCCCCGAGGAGCGGCTGCTGCGGGCCATCTTCGGCGAGAAGGCGCGCGAAGTCCGCGACACCAGCCTCAAGGTGCCGCACGGCGAGACCGGCAAAGTCATCGGCATCCGGGTGTTCTCCCGGGAGGACGACGACGAGCTCTCGCCCGGGGTCAACGAGCTGGTGCGGGTCTACGTCGCGCAGAAGCGCAAGATCCAGGACGGCGACAAGCTCGCCGGCCGGCACGGGAACAAGGGCGTCATCGGCAAGATCCTCCCGGTCGAGGACATGCCCTTCCTGCCGGACGGGACGCCGGTGGACATCATCCTCAACACCCACGGTGTGCCACGCCGGATGAACATCGGACAGATCCTGGAAACCCACCTCGGCTGGATCGCCAACAGCGGGTGGCAGATCAACGGTGATCCGGAGTGGGCGTCCAAGCTGCCTGAGGAGCTGTATCAGGCCGAGCCCGGCGCTTTAGTGGCCACACCGGTCTTCGACGGCGCGTCGGAGGAGGAGATCACCGGGCTGCTGTCCTCGACGCAGCCTAACCGGGACGGCGAGCAGATGGTCGGACCCGACGGCAAGGCGCAGCTGTTCGACGGGCGCACCGGTGAGCCGTACCCGTACCCGATCGCGGTCGGCTACATGTACATCATCAAGTTGCTGCACCTGGTCGATGACAAGATCCACGCTCGGTCGACCGGCCCGTACTCGATGATCACGCAGCAGCCGCTGGGCGGGAAGGCGCAGTTCGGTGGTCAACGCTTCGGTGAGATGGAATGTTGGGCGATGCAGGCCTATGGGGCGGCGTACACCTTGCAGGAACTGCTCACCATCAAATCCGACGATGTGCTCGGCCGGGTGAAAGTGTACGAGGCAATCGTTAAAGGCGAGAACATCCCGGAACCCGGAATTCCCGAGTCGTTCAAGGTGTTGCTTAAAGAACTGCAGTCGCTGTGCCTCAACGTCGAGGTGCTCTCCAGCGACGGGGCGGCCATCGAGATGCGGGATTCCGACGACGAAGATCTGGAGCGGGCGGCCGCCAACCTCGGCATCAACCTGTCCCGTAACGAGTCTCCGTCGGTCGATGACGTCGTGCAATAACGGCTCGGCGGACTTGTGTCCGGCGCGGGGGTGGTCCTCCCGCCCACCCTCGCGCCGGACGCACCACAAGTGAACTTAGCCAGCGAATTTAGACCCGGAGAATTTAGACACCGGCTCAACAACACAACAGGGTTTTATCAACACAGGCTTTAACAACCACAGGCTTTAACAACACAGGGGAGAAGGAACCAGACGTGCTCGACGTCAACTTCTTCGACGAGCTCCGCATCGGCCTCGCGACCGCAGAAGACATCCGCCAATGGTCCTACGGTGAGGTCAAGAAGCCGGAGACTATCAACTATCGCACGCTCAAGCCCGAGAAGGACGGACTTTTCTGCGAGAAGATCTTCGGTCCCACCCGGGACTGGGAATGTTACTGCGGTAAGTACAAGCGCGTCCGCTTCAAGGGCATCATCTGCGAGCGCTGCGGCGTCGAGGTGACGCGAGCCAAGGTGCGCCGTGAGCGGATGGGTCACATTGAGCTGGCCGCGCCCGTCACGCACATCTGGTACTTCAAGGGTGTTCCGAGCCGGCTGGGTTACCTGCTCGACCTCGCTCCGAAAGATCTCGAGAAGATCATTTACTTCGCCGCCTACGCGATCACCGCGGTGAACACCGAGGAGCGGCACAACGACCTGCCCACCCTGGAAAGCGAGATCGGCGTCCAGCGCAAGCGCCTTGAGGACCGCCGGGACGCCGAGATCGAGGCCCGCGCGCAGAAGCTGGAGGCCGACCTCGCCGAGCTGGAGACCGAAGGCGCCAAGAGCGATGTCCGGCGCAAGGTCAAAGAGGGCGGCGAGCGCGAGATGCGCCAGCTGCGGGACCGGGCCCAGCGCGAGATCGACCGGCTCGAGGAGATCTGGGAGACGTTCACCAAGCTCGAAGTCGGGCAGCTCATTGTCGACGAGCTGCTCTACCGCGAGCTGTACGACCGCTACGGCGACTACTTCACCGGCGCGATGGGTGCCGAGGCGATCCAGAAGCTGATGGAGAACTTCGACATCGACGCCGAGTCGGAGAACCTGCGCGAGATCATCCGCACCGGTAAGGGCCAGAAGAAGCTGCGGGCGCTCAAGCGGCTCAAAGTTGTCGCAGCCTTCCAGGTCACCCGCAACAACCCGATGGGCATGGTGCTGGACTGCGTCCCGGTGATCCCCCCGGACCTGCGGCCCATGGTGCAGCTCGATGGTGGCCGGTTCGCCACCTCGGACCTCAACGATCTGTACCGCCGGGTGATCAACCGGAACAACCGGCTCAAGCGGCTCATCGACCTGGGCGCGCCTGAGATCATTGTCAACAACGAGAAGCGGATGCTGCAGGAGGCCGTCGACGCGCTGTTCGACAACGGCCGCCGCGGCCGCCCGGTGACCGGGCCCGGCAACCGCCCGCTGAAGTCGCTGTCCGACCTTCTGAAGGGCAAGCAGGGCCGGTTCCGGCAGAACCTGCTCGGCAAGCGCGTCGACTACTCCGGCCGTTCGGTGATCGTGGTCGGTCCGCAGCTGAAGTTGCACCAGTGCGGCCTGCCCAAGCAGATGGCGCTGGAGCTGTTCAAGCCGTTCGTGATGAAGCGCCTGGTCGACCTCAACCATGCGCAGAACATCAAGTCGGCCAAGCGGATGGTGGAGCGGCAGCGCCCGCAGGTGTGGGACGTTCTCGAAGAGGTCATCACCGAGCACCCGGTGCTGCTCAACCGGGCGCCGACCCTGCACCGGCTGGGTATCCAGGCCTTCGAGCCGCAGCTGGTCGAGGGCAAGGCGATCCAGCTGCACCCACTGGTCTGCGAGGCGTTCAACGCCGACTTCGACGGTGACCAGATGGCGGTGCACCTGCCGCTGTCCGCGGAGGCGCAGGCCGAGGCGCGGGTGTTGATGCTGTCCAGCAACAACATCCTGTCGCCCGCGTCGGGCCGTCCGCTGGCCATGCCCCGGTTGGA
Source organism: Pseudonocardiaceae bacterium (assembly GCA_036378735.1). Lineage (GTDB taxonomy): Bacteria > Actinomycetota > Actinomycetes > Mycobacteriales > Pseudonocardiaceae. The sequence goes on from DASUVX010000137.1 coordinate 29,856, forward strand.
CATGGTCACCGGGCTGTACCACCTCACCAAGCTCCGCGAGGGCGACACCGGGGAGGGCCGCGCGTTCTCCTCGCCGGCGGAAGCGTTGATGGCACTGGACCGCGGCACGATCGGATTGCAGGCCAAGATCCGGGTCCGGCTGCGCGGCGTCGTGCCGCCGGCCAATGAGGAGGCCCGGTTGCGGGAGACCCAGGATTGGGAACCGGGCAAGCCGTGGATCGCGGACACCACGGTGGGCCGGGTGCTGTTCAACGACCTGCTCCCCGACGACTACCCGTACGTCAATGATGTGCTGCCCAAGAAGCGCCAGGCGGCGATCGTCAACGACCTCGCCGAGCGGTACCCGATGGTGTCGGTCGCCCAAACGCTGGACAAGCTCAAGGACGCCGGTTTCCACTGGGCCACCCGCTCCGGTGTGACGCTGTCCAGCTCCGACGTGGTCGTGCCGGCTGCCAAGCAGGAGATCCTCGACCAGTACGAGGCCCGGGCCGACCAGGTGGAGAAGCGTTACCAGCGCGGTGTGCTGTCGCACGACGAGCGCAACGGCGAGCTGGTGAAGATCTGGTCACAGGCCACCGACGAGGTCGCCAAGGTGATGGAGGCCAACTTCCCGGAGGACAACCCGGTCTTCACCATCGTGTCCTCGGGGGCGGCGGGGAACATGACGCAGGTCCGATCCCTGGCCGGGATGCGTGGCCTGGTGTCCAACCCCAAGGGTGAGTACATCCCACGGCCGATCAAGCACAACTTCCGCGAGGGCCTGTCGGTGCTGGAGTACTTCATCGCCACCCACGGCGCCCGCAAGGGTCTGGCGGACACCGCGTTGCGGACTGCTGACTCCGGGTACCTGACCCGGCGCCTGGTGGACGTCTCGCAGGACGTCATCGTGCGCGAGCACGACTGCGGCACCGAGCGCGGCATCCAGATGCCGCTCGCGGAGGCGGGTCCGGACGGGCGGCTGATGCGCCACCGCTACGTGCAGACCAGCGTGTACGCCCGCTGCACCGCAGATGACGTGCTGGACGGCTCCGGATCGGTGATCATGCCGCGGGGCGCGGACCTCGGTGACCCGGCGATCGATGCCCTGCTGGCGGCTGGCATCCGGCGGGTCAAGGTGCGCTCGGTGCTGACCTGCGAGTCCGCCAGTGGGGTGTGTGCAGTCTGCTACGGCCGGTCGATGGCCACCGGCAAGCTCGTCGACGTGGGCGAGGCGGTCGGCATCGTGGCCGCGCAGTCCATCGGTGAGCCAGGCACCCAGCTGACCATGCGTACCTTCCACCAGGGTGGGATCGCCGGTGAGGACATCACCACCGGTCTGCCACGGGTGCAGGAGCTGTTCGAGGCCCGGGTGCCCAAGGGCATGGCACCGATCGCCGATGCCGACGGCCGGGTGCGCATCGAGGACGGCGATAAGTTCTGGAAGATCACCATTGTCCCGGACGACGGCAGCGACGAGATCGTCTATGACAAGCTGTCCAAGCGGCAGCGGCTCGCGGTGATCAGCGTCGATGGGACCGAGCGGCCGGTGGCCGATGATGACCACGTCACCGTCGGGCAGAAGCTGCTCGAGGGTGTGGTGGACCCGCACGAGGTGCTGCGCGTGATGGGTCCGCGGGAGGTGCAGCTGCACCTGGTCCGCGAAGTCCAGCAGGTGTACCGGTCGCAGGGTGTGGACATCCACGACAAGCACATCGAGGTCATCGTCCGGCAGATGCTGCGCCGGGTGACGATCATCGAGTCGGGTGCCACCGAGTTCCTGCCCGGTGGGTTGGCCGAGCGTGGCGAGTTCGAGTCGGAGAACCGCCGGGTGGTCGCCGAGGGTGGTGAGCCCGCCTCGGGCCGTCCGGTCCTGATGGGGATCACCAAGGCGTCGCTGGCCACCGAGTCGTGGCTGTCCGCGGCCTCGTTCCAGGAGACGACCAAGATCCTTACCGACGCGGCGATCCAGGGCAAGAGCGACAAGCTGCTGGGCCTGAAGGAGAATGTGATCATCGGCAAGCTGATCCCGGCCGGCACCGGCATCAGCCGGTACCGCAACATCGAGGTGCAGCCCACCGAGGAGGCCCGGGCCGCGGCGTACGCGATCCCGTCCTACGACGACGGTTACTACACCCCCGATGTGTTCGGCACCGGCACCGGCGCAGCCGTCCCGCTGGACGACTACGACTTCGGCCGCGACTACCGCTGACCCCGCTCCCGGCGGGTTGGGGGCTCTTCAAGGACCACCAACCCCCTCGGTAAGTGCCCATAACGGCAGCCAACCCC
>DASUVX010000138.1:0-25790 GCA_036378735.1 Pseudonocardiaceae bacterium
TGATAAGAGGGATGAGACTCTGTCCTCCAGCGAGGATCTTCGCCTCGTCACCGTACGCCTGCAAAGCGGCGAAAGCTTCGTCGAGTGAACGCGGGGCCTCGTAGTGGAAACGAGACGGGTACATCCAGACCCTCCTAGTCCTGAACAGTCCACGGAAAAGTTGTACGAAACATTGACCCGTCCGTAGGAATCCTATTCGGACACTACGAAGAGTTTTAAATTACGCCGGCCAATAAAAAATGAACTAGAGCCGAGCAGTAGACTCAGACGTCCATCAGGCCGAGGCCGTGCCGCGGCGGTGGATCGTCCGCCGACCCATATTGCTGCGACGAGGGCTCGTCTGCCGACCCGTGGGAGGGGGTCGGCTCGCTTGCCTTTGCCGGGGGCGGACTAGGCCTCGACGGGGCTGGGCTCTCGGCGGGTTCGTTGGACGGCCGGTATTCCCGACGTGGTTCTGAGCGCGCAGGCTCCGCGACGGCCACCGGCAGACTCTCTTCCTCAGGATTCGGGCGAGGTTGCTGGTGTGGCGGCCATGGACCGGGCACTGGCTGACCGGCGATGCGAAGCCAGTCCACTACCTCTGGCCACGCCCAGATGGTCGGGCTCTTACCGGTCTTCGGCGCGCCCTCGATCAGCTCGTAAATGCGGGGATTACCTCGACTGTGTCCGGTTGACTCGATCGCCATCGTCTGGCCCCTCTCTGGCTTCACTGCCGGCTTAGGGTGGGCTCGCTGGCTTCCGCGTCCAGTGTGAAGGTACGCGGAGTCATTAGTCCACACGGCTGAGGATCGGCGTGTCAAGAGCATCTAAGCGCCGTCGAGCCAGGTCGCCGAGCCCCAGACATACCAGGCAGAGCTATGTGTTGATAGTTGTTTTACAGTACTCGTTGCGAGAGGATGAGGCATGGCTGCCGCTGCTCCGCTGACCCTCCGAGATGGTGACCGAGGACGCCTAGAGGCGCTAGCGCGCTCGGCGTCGGCGCGGCCCAGTCTTACCCAGCGAGCACGGATCGTCTTGATGTCAGCGGAGGGTCTGACCAACACCGAGATCGCGCGGCGAACCGGGGCGACCCGGCCGACCGTGATCAACTGGCGCAACCGCTATGCCGCCGGGGGCATCAGTGCCCTGGGCGATCGACCCCGTCCTGGTCGTCCGGCCGTGGTAGACGAACTGGAAGTGGTGGCCACCACGCTCGCTGATGGCGGCCGCCCACCTGCGCACCTGGGCGCCGAGCAGTGGTCGGCGCGACTCCTGGGTCAGCACCTGGGTATCTCGTTCGCCACCGTCTCCCGGATCTGGCGCAAGTGGGGCATCCAACCAGAACACGTCGAGACGTTCGCGCTGGCCAGCGACCTGCAGCACCAAGCCCAGATTCGCGACATCAGCGGGTTGTACCTGAACTTGTCCCAACGCGCAGCGGCCTTACATCCGCCGGGTCACCGCGGCGGCGCAGATAGAGAGAACACAGCTCAGCCTGACCCGTGGCTCAAGCTTGTCGAAGTATCGCTGGGCATCATCACCCAGCAGGCGATCCGCCGCGGGACCTTCGCCTCGGTTCGCAATCTCATCGACGCCTTAGGTTCCCTTACTGACGGCTGGCAGGACCACCACGAGTCCTCCCGGAAGGCTGCCAGTAACGAGACCTCCGCCACACCCGTGGTCGGAGCAACCAGCCGTCAAATTACTTCTGACACGCCGCAGGCCGCGGACAAGAGATCTTCACTATCAGGTGAAATCGGACCGCCGCGCCGGCGGCGGCCTGCCACCCAGGTTCGGGACACCAAGCCTGTGCGGGCCGAGTTCCATGGCGCGCGAGGCAGGCGATCCAGACCGACCGTGTGAGAGTCAGCGCTTAGCGCGTGGAGCGTGGTCCTGGCACCGGTTCCACCTTCCTGGGGAGGTCGATCGCCGATCGGTCGTTCTAGCGTCAGGCCATGCGCATCCCCCGACCCCAGCCCACCTCGCCGGAGCCCGCCCCTGATCCCAGCAGCGCTCAACAGCCGACTGCCGTGAACCACCCGTTGCGTGCGGTCATTTTCGATGTGGACGGGACGCTCGCCGACACCGAACGCGACGGTCATCGGGTGGCGTTCAATGAAGCATTCGAGGCAGCCGGCCTGAATTACCGGTGGGGTGTTGCCGAATACGGTGAACTGCTCACGACAACAGGCGGCCGGCGGCGCATCGAACGCTACCTCCGATCCAGGAAACACCATCCAGCCGAAGCCGCCGCGCTGGCCGCGGAACTGCACCGGAACAAAACCCGCCGGTTCGCGGAACTGATCCGCGCGGGCGCAATGGATGCCCGGCCGGGCGTCGCCGAGCTGATCGCACAGCTGCGCGCCGAGAAAGTGGCCACCGCAGTGGCGACCACGGGGACCAACGATTGGGTGCTGCCGTTGCTCGACATTCTTTTCGGGCTCGATGCATTCGATGTCGTCGTCACCGGGTCGGACGTTACCGAGCTCAAACCCGATCCGGCCGTCTACCATGAGACGTTGGCTCGGATGGGCTTGGGTGCCGACGATGCGGTGGCCATAGAGGACTCGGCCAACGGGGTCCAAGCCGCGCACGCCGCCGGGCTGCGATGCGTAGCGGTGGTCAACGGTTACACCCGCGACCAGGACCTGTCCGGCGCGGTAGCAGTGATCGACGACGTGGCGCGCCCAGGCGGGGTAACGGTGCTGCGCGGCGATCCGCAACTTAATGAGGGCTTGACCGTGGCGGCGTTGCGTCGCCTGGTCGTGGCGTAACGTCGAGCCGGGGGAGTCAACGTTTTGCAGGAGGTGGATCAACCGTGTCCGGGTCGGTACGGGTGGCGGTCATCGGCTCCGGTCCTTCCGGGTTGTACGCGGCCGATGAGCTGAGCAAGCATGAGGCGGTGTCGGTGGATGTCCTGGACCGGCTGCCTTGCCCGTACGGACTGTTGCGCTATGGCGTCGCGCCGGACCACCTCAAGATGAAGTCGCTGGAGACAACGCTGCGCAAAATCCTGGAGCGACCGGGCGTGCGCTTTCTCGGCGGGGTCGAGCTGGGCTCTGGCGTCACCGTGGATGACCTGCGGGAATGCTACGACGCGGTGGTCTACGCCACTGGGTCATCGGTGGATCGCCGGCTGTGCATCCCTGGCGAAGACCTTCCGGGCAGCTTCTCGGCCACTGAATTCGTCGCCTGGTACTGCGGCCACCCCGATGCCGAAGTGGACGCATTCACGCTGGATGCGCGCAGCGCGGTGGTGGTCGGGGTGGGCAACGTCGCGGTGGACGTAGCTCGCATCCTCGCCAAGACGGCGCAGGATCTCCACGTCACCGATATGCCTGATCACGTGCTCGACGTGCTCAATGCAAGCGCCATCCGTGACATCTATATCGTGGGCAGGCGCGGACCGGCGCAGGCCAAGTTCACCACCAAGGAGTTGCGCGAGCTGGGCGAACTGGCCGGCGCTGACGTGGTGGTCGACCCCGCTGAGCTGGTGCTCGATCAGGCCAGCAAGGAACTGGTTGAGGCGAACAAGACCGTACGGCGCAATCTGGACACCCTGCAGGAGTGGTCCACCCGGCCGCAATGCGGTCGGGCGCGGCGGATCCACCTGCGATTCCTGCTCGCCCCAGTGGCAGTACTGGGCACCGGTCGGGTGGAAGCGGTGCAGTGCGAGCGCAACGCGCTGGATGGATCCGGCGGTGTGACCGGCACCGGAGAAAGGGTGACCCTGGAAGCTCAGCTGTTGCTGCGCTCGGTGGGCTACCGCGGATCGCCACTGCCCGGCGTGCCCTTCGACGAGCGGTCAGGCGTAATCCCGCACGCGATCGGCCGGGTCCAGCGCGACGGCTGCACCGCAGCCGGTGAGTATGTGGTCGGCTGGATCAAACGCGGCCCCACCGGCGTGATCGGCACCAACAAGGGCGACGCCAAGGAGACCGTCGAGCAGCTGCTCGCCGACCTCGACACCTTGCCGCGTGCCTCCCAACGCGAACCCGACGCGATCATCCACAAACTCGCCCAGCGGGGCGTAGGAGTGGTGACGTGGGCCGGCTGGGAGGCGATCGACGCCGCTGAGCGAGCGCTCGGGGCAGCCGTGGGACGTACCCGCATCAAGATCGTCGATCGAGCCGCGCTGCTCATCGCGGCGGCCAGAACGCTGTCGACCTGACCTTGCGGTTCCACCGTCGGCTTCGAAGCCTCCCGGCGGCGAGCGCGGTGTGACGACATACCGGGCGCCAGGGCACGACACGGCGCGCAGGAGAGGGCGACACGCGGGCGTTGTGGGGGCGACACGCCGAGACTGCGGGGTCGATTGCGCTGAGTCAGTGATCGTCGAACCCACATGTGCCCCGGATGGGTGGCTTCCCCCTCGGCGCGCCGCTGGAAGGCTACGGTGCAAATGCGAACAGCTCAGAGAGGAGCCGCCGTGTTGCTCAGCCGCGTTGCCCGTCCACTGCTTGCCGCCGTATCCGTCGCTAACGGCGTGGAGACCCTGCTCAACCCGAAGCCAAAGGTTGAATCAACCGCACCATTGCTAGCAAAGGCCCCGGTCAATCCCGCGTTGGTCGTTCAAGCAGGAGCTGCTGTGAAGATCGCCGCCGGGACGCTGATGGCGCTCGGGTGGGCGCCCCGAATTGCTGCGACGGTCCTCGTGGCGGAGCTGATCCCGGCCACCGTGGCCGATCAGCCCTTCGGCGCCGCTGGTTCCCCCGACGCACGCAAGGCCCGCCAGGCGAGTTTCCTGTCCAACTGCGCGCAGCTCGGCGGGATGCTGCTGGCGGCCTCCGTTCCTGCTGGCAAGCGCCGGCGCCGCCGCCGCCGTAAGAGCTGACCGCACGGTCACCCGATCCAACTGACGCAAACGTCCGGCGTGCCGCTGTGACGGACGTCGTGGCAGGCTGACCTCAGTCGACGCTCGAGCAACGCGGGAGGTCGCGATGGGCCACGAGGTCCGTGGAGTTGTCGCACACAGCAAGGGTGCACCGGTCACGGTGGAGACCGTGCTCGTGCCGGATCCCGGCCCGGGCGAGGCGCTGGTCGCGGTACAGGCATGCGGGGTGTGCTACACCGACCTGCACTACCGCCAGGGCAGGATCAACGACGAGTTCCCGTTCCTGCTCGGACACGAGGCCGCGGGCGTGGTGGAGGCCGTGGGTGACGGGGTCGACACCGTGGCACCCGGTGACTTCGTCATCCTGAACTGGCGTGCGGTCTGCGGACGCTGCCGCGCATGCCGCCGGGGCAAACCCTGGTACTGCTTCGACACCCACAACGCCGGGCAGGCCATGACACTGTCCGACGGGACGCCGCTGTCACCGGCCCTGGGCATCGGGGCGTTCGTGGAGAAGACGCTGGTCCACAGCGGGCAGTGCACCAAGGTGAACCCGGTGGTGCCGCCGGAGGTTGCCGGGCTGCTCGGCTGCGGCGTGATGGCCGGGCTCGGCGCGGCGATGAATACCGGCGGTGTCACCCGCGGCGACTCGGTAGCGGTGATCGGATGCGGCGGGGTAGGCGATGCCTCCATCGCCGGAGCTCGGCTGGTCGGCGCGACCACCATCATCGGGATCGACGTCGATCCGGGCAAGCTGCGGTGGGCCACCGATCTCGGCGCGACGCATACCGTCAACGCCCGGGAGACCGATGTCGTCGAGGCAGTGCGGGCGGCCACGGGTGGCTTCGGGGCCGACGTCGTGATCGATGCGGTCGGCCGGCCGGAGACCTGGAAACAGGCCTTTTTCGCCCGGGACCTGGCGGGCACCGTCGTGCTGGTCGGGGTGCCGTCCCCGGACATGATGGTGCCCGATATCCCGCTGCTGGAGATCTTCGGCCGCGGCGGCGCGCTGAAGTCGTCGTGGTACGGCGACTGCCTGCCGGAGCGGGACTTCCCCATGCTGGTCGAACTGCATTTGCAGGGACGGCTACCGCTGGACAAGTTCGTCTCCGAGACGATCAGCCTGGACGACGTGGAGCGCGCGTTCGAGAAAATCGAGCGCGGGGAGGTGCTGCGCAGCGTCGTCCTGCTGGGTGGCTCGACCGCTTCCGGAGCAGGCCAGTGATCGAGCGGGTCGTCACGTCGGGCACCTTCAGCCTGGACGGCGGCACCTGGAACGTGGATAACAACGTCTGGCTGATCGGCGACGACAGCGAGGTGATCGTCGTCGACGCGGCGCATGACGCGGATGCGATCGCTGCGGCAGTGGGTGACCGGCAGGTGCGCAGCATCGTGTGCACGCACGCGCACGATGATCATGTCAGTGCGGCCCCGGAGCTGTCCCGGAAGTTGGGCGCGCCGGTGTTGCTGCATCCTGCGGAGCACGCGCTGTGGCGGCTCGCGCACCCGGACATCCCCCCGCCCGGCGCGGAGCTCGCCGACGGCGACACATTGCGCGTCGCGGGCACCGTGCTGCGGGTAGTACATACTCCCGGGCACTCCCCCGGCTCGTGCTGCCTGTACGCCCCCGAGCTGGCTACCGTGTTCAGCGGTGACACGTTGTTCAACGGCGGCCCCGGTGCGACCGGCCGGTCCTTCTCCGACTTCGGCACGATCGTCGCGTCGATCCGGGACAAGCTGCTCACCCTGCCCGCCGGCACCACCGTCCGCACCGGCCACGGCGATTCCACCCGCATCGGCGCGGAGGCTGAACACCTCCATGAATGGCGGGCGCCGGATTAGCAGACGTTCGTCTCAGGCAAGTCACTATGTAACCATTTGCCACTTACGTACCATCTGTTACTTTTCCGGCGGCCCGCGGTAATCCGGTCATCCTGGTGTGGGATTCTCCCGGCGAACTTAGCCTGAGGAGAGGTTGTGACGACCAATTCACGCCATCGCAGACCGTCGCCGAAGGTGCTACCGGTTGTCGGAGCTGCCTTAGTAGGGGCCGCATTGGGGGCCGGCGCAGTGGCGATCGCGAGCCCCACCCCGCCGACGCAGCCGGCCGCCGCACCGCCAGGGGCCAACACGGTGCCATCAAACACCGCGTCCAACAAGGCGCTGCCGCAACCAGCGGAGACCGTACGCCCGGTCGATCCGATCGCATTCTCGCCACCCATCACCGACGCCGCCGGAATGTCGATGACGGTGCTGCGACCGGAGAAGGTCAAGGGTGGCGTGCGGCTCACCATCGCTCTGGTGAATACCAATGACATCCCGATCACCGTCGATACCGGCGCGGTGGGTCCGCACGACCCGCGTTTCAACAACGTGAGCGTGCCGATGACCATGACGCCGGCGGTGAAGCGACTCGTACCGGGCGAGGGCTACACATACCAGTGCGTGGTCAAGCTCCCAACGATGGACGTCGGCCAACTATCGTTCGTGGTCGGCACGGCGAGCATCACAGGTCCGGCTGCCGGAGATTGACGTCACGGTCCGCCGGTCGAGACCGCACGTCGGTCAGGAGGCGCCGACCATCCGCATGGCGGGCACTGTCACCGCGTGCGCCACGCCCATCGGCACCGCGTGCGGCACGCCCGTCGACACGGTCGGGCGGGCGGGCTCGATTACCCGAGCTTCGGTCACGATGGCGGTGACCAGATCGGCTGGAGTCACGTCGAAGGCGGGATTGAGCGCGCCGGACTCGTCCGGCGCCATCCGCCAGCCGCCAACCAGCAATACCTCGTCGGGGTCCCGGTACTCGATGGTCACTGCTGAACCCGTGGGGGTGTCGAGGTCGATCGTGGCGGTGGGGGCAGCGACCACGAACGGGATGCCGGCTCGGGCCGCGGCCAGCGCCAACGGATAGGTGCCCACCTTGTTCACCACGTCGTAGTTTGCTGCGATCCGGTCCGCCCCGACGATCACCGCGTCCACCTCACCGCTGGCGATCAGCGACGGACCCGCACTATCCACCACCACCTGGTGTGGCACGCCCAGCCCGGCGAGCTCGAACGCGGTGATCCGGGAGCCCTGCAGCAGCGGCCGGGTCTCCCCGACCACCACCCTCTTGATCAACGCGTCGGCATGCAGGGCGCGCACCACACCCAGCGCCGTGCCCCATTCCACGCAGGCCATCGCGCCCGCGTTGCAGTGCGTGTGCAGCACCATCGGCCGGTCGCCGACACAGCTGCGCAGCAGGGCGGCGCCGAGCCGGGACAGCGTCGCACACGCCCGCACGTCGGCGTCCACCAGCGCTTGCGCGGCGGCCAGCACCGCGGCGGGTCCGCGCGGCACCGCAGGCAGCATCTGTTGCACCGCCCAGCCCAGATGCGCTGCGGTGGGCCGAGCCTCGGCTATCCGGCGGGCGTCGGTCCGCACCGCGTCGGGGTCGTAGCCCAGCTCAGCTGACCGCGCAGCGGCGAGCGCAACGCCCAACGCGCCCATCGCGCCCAACGCCGGTGCGCCACGCACCACCATCCGGCGAATCGCGTCCACCACGTCGCTGGTGGCGTGCAGGACCACCCGCCGCTGCTGCGGCAGGGCAGTCTGGTCGATCACATCGACGTGTCCGTCGATCCACTCAATGGTGCGCATAGATACCTTTACTTCCCCGTTTTTGCCTCCGGGCAACCTACGCGCCGGGCGCCACGTCGCGCACCGCTCAACGGATGATCCCGCCCCGGTGCCTGCTCAACGCTGTGTGATGGCGGTGTACTCCCGTTCGGAGTAGCCGGTGTAGACCTGGCGGGGCCTGCCGATCTTGGTTTCCGGGTCGCTGTTCATCTCTCGCCAGTGCGCGATCCAGCCCGGGAGCCGGCCCAGCGCGAACAGCACCGTGAACATCTTGGTCGGGAATCCCATCGCCCGGTAGATCAGGCCGGTGTAGAAGTCGACGTTGGGATAGAGCTTGCGCTCGACGAAATAGTCGTCGGCAAGAGCCTTCGCCTCCAGCCTCAGCGCGATGTCCAGCAGCGGGTCGTTGAACCCCAGCTTGTGCAGGACCTCATCCGCAGTCTTCTTCACGATCTTCGCGCGCGGGTCGTAATTCTTGTAGACCCGATGTCCGAAGCCCATCAACCGCACCCCGTCATCGTGGCTTTTCACCTTGCTGACGAAGGCATCGACGTCACCGCCCTCGAGATGGATCCCTTCGAGCATCTCCAGTACCAGCTGATTTGCCCCACCATGCAGCGGACCGAACAGCGCGTTGATGCCGGCTGAGATCGAGGCGAACAGGTTGGCATGCGTCGAGCCCACCAGCCGCACGGTGGATGTCGAGCAGTTCTGTTCATGATCGGCGTGCAGCAGGAACAGCAGATCCAGAGCGTCGGCCACCACCGGGTCGACCTCGTATGGCTGCACGGGTAAACCGAAGGTCATCCGGAGGAAGTTGTGCACCAGACCCAGCGAGTTGTCCGGGTAGAGAAACGGCTGTCCGATCGACTTCTTGTACGCGTATGCGGCGATGGTGGGCAGCTTGGCCAGCAACCGCACGGTGGACAGCTCCACCTGATCATGATCGTACTTGTTGAGGCTGTCGTAGTAGAAGGTGGACAGCGCGGACACCGCGCTGGACAGCACCGGCATCGGATGGGCGTCAGGCGGGAAACCATCGAAGAAGCGCTTGAGGTCTTCATGCAGCAGGGTATGGATGCGGATCGACTCGGTGAAGCGCTCCAGCTGCCCGCTGGTCGGCAGGTCCCCGTAGATCAGCAGGTAGCTGGTCTCCAGGAACGTCGAGTGTTCCGCCAGCACCTCGATCGGGTAGCCGCGGTAGCGCAGCACGCCCGCGTCGCCGTCGATGTAAGTGATCTCCGACGTGCACAGCGCGGTGTTCACCAGCCCAGGGTCGAGGCTGACCATTCCGGTCTTCGCCCGCAGAGTGCTCAGGTTGATCGCCGGCGCACCCAGAGTGGACTCGACGATCGGCATCTGGTGCTGGCCATCCGGGTAGTCCAAGGTCACGGCTTGTTCGCAGGACACCTTTCCACGGTAGCTCGTGGAGTCCTGTCACGGAGCGAGGCGCTGAACAAGCCACCGGCCGTCGTCGGTGCGGTGGTAGCGCAGGCGGTCGTGCATGCGGTCGGGCCGCCCTTGCCAGAACTCCACGCTCACCGGTCGGATCCGCACCCCACCCCAGTGCGGTGGCACCGGCACCTGCTCGGCGCCGGCGAAACGGACCGCGGCGTGGCTCAGCGCGGTGTCCAGCGCCTGCCGGTCGGCCACCACGCTGGATTGCGCTGAGGCCCACGCACCCAGCTGGGCGCCACGCGGGCGGGTCTGCCAGTAGTCGATGGTCTCCTGGCGGGTGAGTATCTCGATCGGCCCGCGCAGGTGCACCTGGCGGTGCACGGCGATCCAGGGGAACGTCACCGCGGCGAACCCGGTGGCCTCGAGGTCGCGCATCTTGGCGGAGCTGGAGTTGGTGTAGAACACCACACCCCGCGAGTCGAAACCCTTGGCGAGCACGGTCCGGGAGCTGGGCAACCCGTTGGCATCGGTGGTCGCCAGCACCATCGCGTTGGGCTCGGGTACACCCGCGGCCACGGCGTCGTCGAGCCAGCCGGCAAACTGCTCGTACCAGGTGCCGGCCAGGTCGGCTTCGTCCAGCGCACGACCGGTGTAGATGACCCGCATCCGCGCCAGGTCGACGGTGTGCTCCCCCGGTTGCCTCGGCTCATTCGCCACCGGCGCACGCTCCCGAATTGATGGTCTGCCCCGCCCTGCCGCGCAGGCAGACCCCATCGTGCAGGAAACCGGAGTTGTCATTGCCCCAGGGCGGTCATCAGGTGCACTGTTAGCCCATTCGCGCGGCGCCGCGCTATGGCGTGCGCCCATACCCGCTGCCTCGGTCAGCGACCCGCGCGTGCGTGCCCCGCCAGGGCGTCTATCGCGCAAGGAGGACGGCGTGACGGTATTGAACGGGCGAACGGACAGCAGCTTCCATCCGGGTCTGGAAGGCGTGGTCGCCTTCCAGACCGAGATCGCTGAGCCCGACCGGGACGGCGGCGCGTTGCGCTACCGGGGCGTGGACATCGAGGACCTCGCCGGTTACGTCACCTTCGGTGACGTGTGGGCGTTGCTGACCGATGGGCGCTTCGGCCACGGGTTGCCACCGGCCGAACCGTTCCCGCTGCCGGTGCACACCGGCGACGTACGGGTCGACGTGCAAGCCGCCTTGGCCATGCTCGCGCCGATCTGGGGATACCGCCCGCTGATGGACAGCACCGACGCGCAGGCCCGCGCCGATCTCGCCCGGGCTTCGGTGATGGCACTGTCCTACGTGGCACAGTCCGCCCGCGGTATCCACCAACCGGCCGTCCCGCAAGACCGGATCGACCAGTGCTTCACCATCACCGAGCGCTTCATGACGCGCTGGCGCGGCGACCCGGATCCCGCGCACGTCAACGCGGTGGACGCGTACTGGGTGGCAGCCGCCGAGCATGGGCTCAACGCCTCCACCCTGACCGCACGGGTGATCGCCTCCACTGGGGCCGACGTCGCCGCCTGCCTGTCCGGGGCGATCGGCGCGATGTCCGGCCCGCTGCACGGTGGCGCGCCGGCTCGAGTGCTGCCGATGATCGAGGCGGTGGAGCGCACCGGCGATCCGGCCGCGGTGGTCCGCAGCGTGCTGGACCGTGGTGAGCGGCTGATGGGCTTCGGTCATCGGGTCTACCGAGCCAAGGATCCGCGTGCCCGCGTGCTGCGGCGGTTCTGCCGGGAGCTCGGTGCGCCCCGCTACGAGGTGGCGATGGCGCTGGAGCAGGCCGCGCTGGCCGCGCTGGCCGACCGGCGACCGGACCGGGCGCTGGAGACCAACGTCGAGTTCTGGGCCGCGGTGATCCTCGACTTCGCGCAGGTGCCGCCGCACATGATGGCGGCGATGTTCACCTGCGCCCGGACCGCCGGCTGGTGCGCGCACATCATGGAACAGAAGCGGACTGGCCGCCTGGTCCGCCCCACCGCCCAATACGTCGGCCCCCCACCCCGCCCCCGCCAGTCCGTCCCAGGCTGGTCCGAAATCGGGCACTCCTAACCCTCCGCGCCTGCTCGATGCGGTTCGGCGAGACGGTAGCGGGCGAAGAGTTGGCCGTCGGACTCTAGGAGCCAGAGCAGGGTTAGGGGGTGTGGGTGGGGGAGGGGGGCGCGGTTGATGATGGATAGGGAGCCGGCGGTACCGGCCAGTACTGGGGCGATGGACAGGAACATCTCATCGACCAAACCGGCGGGCAGCAGCGAGGCGTTGAGGTTCGGGCCGCCCTCACACAGCACCGAGCGCACCCCGTGCTCGGCACGCAACCGGGCGAGCATCACCGCCAGATCCATCTCCCCGCCCGGCTCCGGTCGCAGGTAACTGATCTGCGCGGCGCATCCCGCCAGCTCGGCGTCGCTGGCGGTGAGGACCACCACCCGGGAGGACTCGTCGGCCAGCAGCGGCAGGTCCGGGGTAAGGCGCAGGCGATGGCTCACGATGATGGCCAGCGGATCGGCTGACAGCCCGCGGGCCACCCGGCGCGCCCGGCGCTGCGGATCACGGACCAGTCGCCCGTACCGCTCGGTGCGCACCGTCCCGGCACCGACCAGCACCGCATCGACGCGTGCCCGCAACTCGTGGAACAGCTGCCGGTCTGCTGGATTGCTGATGGCGGCGGTGTGCTGCGCCACCGCCGCCGCGCCGTCCGCCGTCGCCACCATGTTGAGCACCACGTACGGGCGGTGATCGGGGGCCAGGTCGGCCAGCGCGAGGCCGTCCAGGACTTCTTCGGCGGTGACGTTTCCCGGCTCGGGCAGCAGCCGGCGCAGCGTGACCGCGGTCATGCCGGATGCCCCGGTGCAATGTGTTTGGCCTGGGTGAACGTGTAGTACGGGGTGTGGCCCACCCGGTGGGCGGCTACCGGTTCGAGCAGGAAACCGACGTGGTCGCCGAGATCGAGCCGGTCGAGCACTCGCCCGACGAACCAGTCTGGGCACTCTTGCAGGATCGGCAACCCGGCCGGCCCGGACTGCCACGCGCACCGGGCGAACTTGTCCACCACGTCACCGGTGCAGCCACCGAACAGTTGAGCCAGCGCTTCGGCCTGCCGGGGCACGAAATGCACGGCCAACTCCGGCGCGTTCATCGCGACCCGGTAGGTGTGGTTTTCCCGGGACAGGCAGATCAGAAAGCGCGGGGGGTCGATGCTGCTCTGGCAGCCGAAACCGACCAGGCAACCAGCCCGTTCGTCGTTGGCCCGAACGGTGACGATGAACATCGAGTACTCGAGCTGTCCGGCAAGCGCCCCGAAGGTGCTGCTGACGTCCACGGCGATCAACCTACCCGCGCAGTCCGTGGGTACGGTGGGGAGGTGGAGCGGGTATTCACCGGTAAGGTGCGGGATCTCTATTCGATTGACGGCGACGTGCTGCTCGTCGCGTCGGATCGGGTATCGGTATACGATGTGGTGCTTCCCACGCCCATTCCAGACAAAGGCGCATTGCTCACTCAACTGTCGGCGTGGTGGTTTCACAAACTGCGCAATGTGATGCCCAATCATCTGATCTCCGCCACCGACGTACCGCCCGAGTTCGGGAACAACGCGATGCGCTGCGCCCAGCTGCACATGATTCCCGTCGAATGTATTGCGCGCGGCTACCTCGCCGGTCTGGGGCTGCGCGAGTACGAGCGCAGCGGCACGGTGTCGGGCGTGGCGTTGCCTGCGGGGTTGGTCGCCGGAAGCCGGTTACCCGAGCCGATCTTCACGCCGACCACCAAGGTCTCCGACACCGGGCACGATGAGTTCATCACCTTCGACGACGTGACCAGAGAAATCGGCCCCGGCACCGCGCAACGGCTGCGCGAGGCGACCTTGGAGCTGTATGCCACGGCGGCGCAGCATGCACTGGACAACGGTGTGATCGTCGCGGATACGAAGTTCGAGTTCGGTTGGGACCCGGCCGGGCAATTGACGCTCGGCGACGAGGCGGTCACGTCGGACTCATCGCGTTTCTGGCTCGCCGAGAAATGGCGACCCGGCGAGCAGCAACACTCGTTGGACAAGCAGTTCGTCCGGAACTGGGCGACGGGCACGGGATGGAACCGCGAGCCACCGGGCCCAGCTGTTCCGGCTGGGATCGTGGCCGAAACGCGGCGCCGGTACGTCGAGGCCTACGAGCGCATCACAGGTGTCGGTTTCCCTTCGTAAGGTCGGTCGTAGGGTCGGGGTATGACGCAGACCGTGCCACAGCTGACCATCCCCGCCGACCTGAAACCCGCCGACGGCCGGTTCGGGTGCGGGCCGTCGAAGGTCCGTCCCGAGCAGCTGGCCGCGCTGGCCGACACGGGTGCCTCGTTGATGGGCACCTCGCACCGGCAAGCGCCGGTCAAGTCGCTGGTCGGCCGGATCCGGGCCGGATTACGCGAGCTGTTCTCGTTGCCGCAGGGATACGAGGTGGTACTCGGCAACGGCGGCACCACCGCATTCTGGGATGCCGCCGCGCTGGGCCTGGTCCGGCAACGCTCGCTGCATCTTACTTACGGTGAGTTCTCCGCGAAGTTCGCCACGGTGACCACGCGCGCGCCGTTCCTGACCGACCCCGTGGTGGTGTCTGCCGCGCCGGGCGATGCCCCGCAGCCGGTGAGCGATCCGTCCTGTGACCTGATCGGCTGGGCGCACAACGAGACCTCGACCGGGGTGATGGTTCCGGTGTGCCGGCCGGCGCCGTCGCAGGACGCGCTGGTGGCGATCGACGCGACTAGCGGCGCGGGTGGCCTTCCGATGGACGCTGCCGCCGCGGACATCTACTACTTCGCGCCGCAGAAGTCCTTCGCCTCCGATGGCGGGCTGTGGATCGCCCTGCTCAGCCCGGCCGCGCTGGAGCGGGTTGCGGAGATCGGCTCGTCGCCGCGATGGATACCGGAGTTCCTGTCCCTGACCACCGCGCTGGACAACAGCCGCAAAGATCAGACGTACAACACCCCGGCGGTCGCGACGCTGCTGCTGCTGGTTGACCAGATCGAGTGGATGCTGGCCCATGGCGGGCTGGACTGGTGTGTCAAACGCACCACCGACTCGTCCTCGCGGCTGTACTCGTGGGCGGAGTCCTCGCCGTACGCGACACCGTTCGTCGCCGATCCCGCCAAGCGCTCATTGGTGGTCGGCACCGTGGATTTCGACGGCAGCGTTGACGCCGCCGCCGTCGCGGCCGTGCTCAGGGCAAACGGCATCGTGGACACCGAGCCCTATCGCAAGCTCGGCCGCAACCAGCTGCGGATCGGGATGTTCCCCGCCGTCGACCCAGACGACGTATCAGCGCTCATCAGGTGCATCGATTGGGTGGTCGAGCGGCTGGCCTGAGACCCGACGCCGCGGCGCGCCTACCCCGGCGTGGCTGCCCACCGGCTTACGGTGGCAGGCACCAGATGTGGAGGTTCTCGGATGCGCGCGCTGCGGGTGGTCGGTCTGGGGACCGACGACCGCACGGTCATCGTGGAGATCGTGGCGCAGCAGAGCGGGGCGCGTGGGGAGCAGTTCTCCCTTCCGCTAGACGACAACCTGCATGCTGCGATCAGAGGTGATCTCCCGCGCCTCGACCAGGTCGAGACCGAGCCGGAGAAGCTGATACGACCGCGTGAGATCCAGGCCCGGATCAGAGCCGGCGCCTCCGTCGAGCAGGTGGCCACTGCCGCCGGAGTGCCCTGCGAGCGGGTCGAACGGTTCGCCTACCCGGTGTTGCTCGAGCGTTCTCGAATAGCACAGTTGGCGCAACGCGCTCACCCGGTGCGCGCGGACGGGCCTGACCTGCGCACGCTCGAGGCCGTCGTCACCGAGACCTTCCGCTGCCGTGGCCACGACCTCGGCAGCGTGAGCTGGGACGCCTGGCGCGGAGAAGATGCCAAGTGGGTGGTCCAGCTGCGTTGGCGGGCGGGGCGGTCGGAGAACCGGGCGCACTGGACGTTGCATCCCGGAGCCCACGGCGGCACCGTCGCCGCGATCGACGACCAGGCCACCGACCTGATCGATCCGCAACCCAGCGTGCCATCGCAGGCCGAGCCAGCGATCAGATCGCTACGAACAGTGCCGCCGGCGGCACAGCAGCGTCCCGAGGAACTGGTGGTGCCCGACGACGGACCGCCGGCCAAGCGAGGTCGCAAGGACCGCGCGATCGTCCCCTCCTGGGAA
Source organism: Pseudonocardiaceae bacterium (assembly GCA_036378735.1). Lineage (GTDB taxonomy): Bacteria > Actinomycetota > Actinomycetes > Mycobacteriales > Pseudonocardiaceae. Next base: position 16,021 of record DASUVX010000138.1, read on the forward strand.
GACGTACTCCTTGGCGTCCGCTCCCCCCGCGGGTAACCGCCCACCTTCTTCCGCAGTCTGGATGCAGACTGCCCCAACTCAGTGACGGGCTAGGGCGGCGCGGACGGTGGCCGCCCGGCGGGCAGCGACGATGCCGCGGTCATGCCGCACCGCCAGCATCCGGCGCAACTGCATCCGGTCCACCAACCCAGCGCGCAAGACGGCGTCAAGATCAGCGACGGGATCCTTGGCCCCCGCGAGCACGACGCCACCCAGCGTAGCCGCCGATCGACCAGTGATCACCGCATCGCCGTGCACCACGAGCGCGGCCGCCTCGCAGCGCAGCTCATGCGTATACGGCAAACCGGCCGGCACGTAGACGTCCTGGTACAGGCGGCGCAGCGCTGGACCGCGCAGCTGCGTCCGGGTCAGAACGCCGACTCCCACCGCCTCCGACCCCAGAAACGGCCCACTCAGATCTGTCAGACGAAGATGTCTCCCCACGCCCCCCAACCCTGCCGATCAAGGCCAAATCCACCAAATCCCCCATCCACAAGTTATCCACAAGCACTGCGGATCAGGGGTGGGCTAGGAGGGAGAGCAGGAGGGTGAGCCAGGTGAGCAGGATGCCGGCGGCGGCGCCGTAGGAGATCCAGCGCCATACGGGAGTGCTGCGGGTGAGCCAGATCGACGGGGTCAGGCCCGCGGCCACCAGGAGGTTCGCCAGCGCAACGAATCCACCCCCGTTCGGCTCGAGTCCCTGCGACAGATGCATCAGCGCGATCCCGACAATCGCCGCTACCGCCCCGCTGACTGGCAGGCCGGTCGACCACGGCGTCGGCTCACCGGGCGGCATGGGCACGCCGGTGACCTTATGGGCAGCCTTAGACACGGCCGGCACCGGCAAACGCAATAGCGGCGGCGGTGGCGACGTTGAGCGAATCCACCCCAGGCACCATCGGGATGCGCACCACCAGATCCGCCGCACCCAACGCGGCGGCGGACAGCCCCGGTCCCTCGGCACCCAGCAGCCACGCCACCCGGCCGGTGGCCACGCCAGCTTGGGCCAGCGGCACCGCGTCCGCGGCCGGGGTCAGCGCCACGATCCGGAAGCCGGCTGCCTGCAGCACCTGGAGGTCGCCGGGCCAGCGGCTCAGCGGAGCGAACCGCACCCGGAGCACGTGCCCCATGGACACCCGCACGCTGCGCCGGTACAGCGGGTCGGCGCAGCCCGGGCCGAGCAGTACCGCGTCCACCCCGAAGGCGGCCGCGTTGCGAAACAGCGCGCCCAGGTTCTCGTGGTCGTTGATGCCCTCGAGTACCGCGAGATGCTGTGATCGGGCGACCAACTCCGGCACCAAGGGCACCGGCGCCCGGTCCGCGGTTGCGAGCACTCCGCGGTTGAGATGAAAGCCGACCACCTGTGCCATCAGCTCGGCCGAGCCGGCGTAGCAGGGCGCACCGGCGACATCCCCGGCGAGCTGGGAGATCTTCGCCGGCACGCCGAACACGGCCCGCGGCGGGTACGGCGAATCCAGCAGCCGGCGAACCACGGTGACGCCCTCAGCGATCACCAGGCCACGCCCGCCGGGGCGATCCGGACGGCGATCGGCGAGGGTGAGATCACGGAAATCGGCCAGCCGGGGGTCGTCCGCATCGCGCACCTCGACGATCTCGCCCACACTGTCAGTTTTGCAAAGTGCGTTCAGGCCAGGCCCACCAGTTCGGCGGCTGGTCACGGCCTGCGGCGCTGTGTCACGGTGAGCCCGCGCCCGGGGGAAGCGGAGGTCGGATGGGCAAGGACGCGGCCGACGCAATCGACGCGGTCTACACCAAGCGGGACCTACAGCGCTACCGCGACAAGACCCAGCGTTGCCTGGACGCGCTGGCGCAAATGCTCGCCGGGGACAGCTTCGCCGCTAGTGCCGCGTGCATGGGCCTGGAGCTTGAGCTAAACCTCGTCGACGACAACGTCGATCCGGCGATGGCCAACCAGAGGGTGCTCGAGCACATCGACGATCCGGCGTTCCAGACCGAACTCGGCCAGCACAACATCGAGATCAACGTCGCGCCCCGGCCGTTGGCCGCCGACGAGGCGCTGGGGCTCGAACGCGAATTGCGGGCCGGCCTGAATACGGCCAACGATGCCGCCCACAGCGCCGGGGTGGGCCTGGTGATGATCGGCATCCTGCCGACGTTGCGGCCGGACCACTTCGATCAGCGGTGGATGTCCCCCAAGTCTCGGTACGCGATCCTCAACCGGCAGATCCTGGCCACCCGGTCGGAGGACCTGGAGCTCGACATCGAGGGCGTGCCACTGGCCGGCGGCAAACCGGAACGCCTGCTGTGCGCCGTCGACTCGATCCTGCCGGAATCCGGGTGTACCTCGGCGCAGCTGCATCTGCAGGTCGGTCCGGACCAGTTCGCCGCGCATTGGAACGCCGCGCAAGCGCTGGCCGGGGTGCAGGTGGCGGTGGCCGCGAACTCACCATTCCTGCTCGGTCACGCGCTGTGGCACGAGACCCGCATCCCGCTGTTCGAGCAGGCCACCGACACTCGCTCGCCTGAGCTGCGCAACCAAGGCGTGCGCCCGCGGGTGTGGTTCGGCGAGCGGTGGATCACCTCGATAATCGATCTGTACGCGGAGAACGTGCGCTATTTCCCACCGCTGCTACCGGAGATCCAGGATGAGGACCCGCTGGCGGTGCTCGCGGCGGGCGCCGCTCCGTCGCTGGCCGAGCTACGGCTACACAACAGCACGGTCTGGCGGTGGAACCGGCCGGTCTATGACGTGGCGAACGGGGTGCCGCACCTGCGCATCGAGAATCGGGTGCTGCCCGCGGGACCGACCGTCATCGACGTGCTGGCCAACGCGGCGTTCTTCTTCGGCGCCATGCGGGGGCTGGTCGAGGTCGAGCCACCGGTGTGGAGCGAGATGTCCTTCCAGGTTGCGCGAGACAACCTGTACGCGGGGGCGCGGCTGGGTATGGACGCGCGACTTCACTGGCCCCACCTCGGGTGGGTCCGTCCCGATGAACTGGTGTTGCGCAAGCTGCTGCCGCTGGCCCACGACGGGCTGCGCAAATGCGGGATGTCCGACGCTGCGCGGGAACACTACCTGGCGGTGATCGAGCAGCGCTGCACTGCGCGGCGCACCGGGGCGAGCTGGCAGCGCGCCACCGTGCAGGCACTGGCCGACCGGGGCGCGGACCGGCCCAGCGCATTGGCCGGCATGCTGCGCAGCTACCTCGAGCACATGCACTCCAACTTGCCTGTGCATGCCTGGCCGCCCGGATGACGGAGCTAGATAGAGGGCTGCGTCGGGCCCGACCGAGAGCCCGGAGTCGGGCCCGACGCATTCCATCTGTGTTCCATCTGTTCGCCAGGACTCCCACCACGAAGCCGGCTCACTTAAGTTAGCCTACCCTCAATTACCCGTCAAGTTCGCCTACTTCCACGCCCCGAACCGCATTCAGCGGGTTAGCGACCGGTTAGGCGGTCGATGATGTCCACTGCGCGGTGCAGCAGGGTGCGTTCGTCGGGGGTGAGTTGGGCCAGCTGGGCGTCGAGCCAGCGTTCCCGCGCGCTGACCTCTGCATCCACATAGTCCCGACCGGCCTCGGTCAGCGCCACCACGGTCTGGCGCCCATCGGTGGGATGCGGGCTGCGATCGACGAAGCCGCGCTCGGTCAGCGCGGCGATGACCTTGGTCATCGACGGTGGTTGCACGCGCTCACAGGTGGCTAGTTCCCCCGGGGTCATCGGACCGTGCCGGTGCAGCGACGCCATCGCGGACAGCTGCGTGAGGGTAACGACTGCCTCGGCGTCGCGCTGGGCCCGTAGCCGCCGATTGAGCCGGACCACAGCGAGCCGCAGCCGGCTGGCCAGCGCGTCCATCCCGCGAGCTTAGCGGCGACACGGCCGGTGAGTGGCACGCAGTGTCACGACACCAGGCGCCACTGCCTGAGCAGGCGGTAACGTGCCCTCGTGCTCCCCCGTGGCCTCGCCGATCCGCGACCGGCGGTAGGCGTCGGCACCGCCGCCTGGTTCACGGGGGCCGTGGTACTGCTCATTATCGGCGGGTCGACGACGTGGATCTGGGCCTGCCTGACCGGTGGGCTACTCGGCTTCATCGGTTTCGGGATGATCCACTGGCAGCGCCGCGCAGCCCAACGGGGGGCCCGTGGCGCGCAGCAAGGTTTGCCACTCACGAGTGCAGCCACCACGCGGCGGACAAGGCGCGCACCGAATCGGCGGCGTGCACGGTGCCGTCCGGGGTGACCCAGAACGGCACCACGTGCTGGGCACCCTCGTGCCGGACGCACAGCTGTTCGTGCAGCTGCAGCGTGCCCGGCGGGACGGCGATCCCGGCGGCCGCGCATACCGCGACCACCTCCGCCAGCTCGGCCCACCGCACGGTGCGCCCGGCGCCGGTGTCGAGCAGCTCGGGCGCCGCCCGCTCGGACGCCAGCGGTAGATCCAGTAGCTCAGCCAGCGCGACCGGGTCGCCGCCGGACACCAGCTGACCCGCTGGTAGCACCGCGGCCAGCCACGGCGCATCGAGCACCACCGCGCGGTCGGCGTCGACCACCTCGCCGGTCACCGCCCGCACCCGGGCCGGGGGCTGGACATCAGCCGGGTCGATGTCGGCACCAGCCAGCGCGGCGTGCGCGGCGTGCACGACCGCCGGGATAACCGTGCGGTCCGGGTCGGCCAGCCGGGCCAGCAGGTCGGCGGCGCCGGCAGCCCCGGCGACACTCAATCCGCTGCGAACCCCGGCGGCGGACAGCAAGGCATGATCGGTATCGGGCACCGGTACTACGTCGTAGAGCCCTTCCAGCGCACTGGCCTCGGGCAGCCGCCAATGCGCCGGTGGGTGGCCGCCGAACCGGGCGTACCGGGCCAGCCACCAGCCGGTGTAGCCACCAGGCATCCGCAGGGCGGCCAGGCCGGCGGGATCGGCGGCGATGCGCCGCAACGCCACCGGCCAGCACGCCTCGTCGACCAGGTCCAGGTCCCGAACGGCGAGCAGCCGCGCCGGCGGGTCGCCGGCCTCGAGCACCCAGTCCCACCACTGCTCTTCGGCATCCAGATCATGATCCGGGCCGGCCGGGTCCGGATCTTCGAGGACGGCGAACGAGTCCAGCACCCCGACCGCCTGCAGCGCCGCGGCGTCGTGTTCCGCAGCGACAGCCGCAGCCAGCACGCCCAGCGGCGCGTCGGCAGCGAGCACGTCCCGCAGCGCGCCGCCGGGCAGGACCAGCTCGTCGGCGCGCCGCGGCGTCCCGTCGTCGGCCGGCAGCGCCAGCCCGCCCAGCCAGGGTCGGGCGGCGATCGGGGTTGCTTCCGGCACAGCCAACCGGCCGGCCAGCGACAGCACGGCCTGCGCGAGGCCGGTGACATCCAGACCGTCCTCGGCGTCATCGACGCTGCGCTCGATGGCCGGACGCAGCGCATCGAGCAGCTCCGCGGGGCCCACCCGGCGGGCCCCCAGCCGCTCCAGCAGCGGGTGCGCGGCGTCGGGGTGCGCCAACCGCACCTCCCCCATGAGGTCACCGGCCGCGACACTCTCCACGTCTCCCAGCAGCACTCCGCGCGGGCCGGTGATGGTGCGCCCGTCGGCCAGCGGGACCGGCAGCGCGCCGAGCTCCTCCCGGGCCGCCGGGTCGACGTCGAGCAGCGGGGTCAGCGCGGCATAACACTGCCGCCACCAGGACGGTGCCCGGTCCAGCCCAGCCAGCAGCTCGGCGATGGCTGCCGGGTGCAGCCTGGTCACCCCGAGCGCGGTCAGCGCGGTGGTGTGTGCGGGTGCAGCCAGCTCGGCGTCGAGCAGGCCGGCCGTGACCTCGGCAAGCAGCTCAGCCAGCTCCGGTAGTGGCACGTCCAGCACCACGGCGTCGGCCGGCGCGACCTCGCCGCCTCCGGCGCCGGGCAGCCACCGGGCATGGCGCAGCGCCGCAATGATCCCGTCGCGCAGGGACGCGTCGACCTCACTGGCCGGGAAGGCGGGCGAGGGCACCAGCGCGGTGCGCCGATCCGGTGCCAGCGCGGCGGCGAGCTGGGGGTAGGCCCGCGCGGCGGTATCCAGCAGCAGGTCGGCGGCCGGTCCGGGATGGACGTGACGGCGAGAGGAGTCGACGGGCACCGTGCCGATCAGCCTCGCCGGCAGGGTGAGCCGCTCCGCGGTGGGGGTGGGGGCGTGTAGCACCTCCCCGGTCAGCGGCAGCGGGCCGCCCGCGGCGTCGACGGGCAGCGCCCAGCACAGGCTCCAATGCGTCCGCGCCTCGGGCCCGAGCCCGGCCAGCGCAGCGGCCGGCAGCGACCCGGTCCGGCGCACCACCCGCCAGCGGCGCAGCTGCGAGCCGTCGTAGACGTCCACCGCGTCGTCGACGTCGCGGCCTTCGCGCCGCAGCATCCGATCGCCGATATCGATACGGTGCAGCCACGGCAACGCCAGCAGCAGATCAGCGGCCTCGCCGGCCCAGCTTCCCAGCAGGGCATCAGGGTCGATGCCGGCGCGCAGCGGCAACTGCACCTCGGTGTCGAACCCGGCCGGCGGGTCTGCGGTGACCGGCCATACCAGCCGCAGCACCGGGGGCCGCCCGCCGCGGCGGGCCAGCTCGGCGGCCAGCGCCGGGTCGCCCGCGACCAGCGCGGCGGTGCGTTCGGCGCAGAACTGCACCCCGCCGGAACGCGAGATCACCCGCGGCGCGTCGGTGACCGCGAGTACCGCCGCGAAGCCGACGCCGAACCGGCCGACGCTGTCGTTGCTGCGCTTGGCTGAGGCGCGCAACGCGGCCAGCGCGGCGACCCCGGCGGCATCCAGCGGCGCCCCGGTGTTCGCGGCCCGCAGTTCACCGCCCTCGACGCTGACCCGCAGGTAGCCCGGCACGCCCGCGCGCTGGGCGGCATCCGCGGCGTTTTGCGCCAGCTCGACGAGCAACCGGTCCGCGTAACCGAGCAGGGCCAGCTCGGACTCCGCGTTGGCGTCCTCCCGGAACCGCGTCGGGGAACCCCGCCAGGCAGCCAGTACCCCCTCGCGCAACATCCCGGTGTTGAAGGGGTCGGCGCCGAAGGGATCCGCTACTCCCCCGGTGGCCAGGACAGCAGCTCCAGCTCGGCGTCGTCGTAGACCAGCTCGGCCACCGGCACGTTAGGGCTGGTGTCCACCCGAACCTCGGAATGCGCCCCGCAGCCGAACTCGGCGTGCACCACATGCCCGTCAGCGGGAGCCAGGTCGTTACCGCAGACCCCGAGGTCAGCGGCCAGCAGGCCACCGAGCGGCAAGTAGAAACCACAGTGCACACACCGGTCGGGAGCGCTGCGGGCCATTTCCGAGTCCGGGCCGTAGTCACCGTCGCGCCAGCGTTGTATCAGCGCCAGCCGGGCCTCCCGGCTGAGCACCCGCAGCCTGCCCAATCCGAGTTCCGGGCTGAGCGCCGCCAGCGTCGGGTCCTCCTCGCTGAGGTAACCGGGCACCAGGCGCGGATCATCCGGGTCGGCCGGTAGCAGGTCTCCGACGCCCAGGTCACCGGCCCGCAGCCGCTCGGTCCACGGCAGCCAGGGCGGGGCGACCAGCGCGTCCGGCCCGGGCAACAGCACCACTTCGCTGACCGTGACCGGGGTTCCCGGACCCGCGGAGGCCACCGTGACCGCCCAGCGCCACCCGCAGTAGCCGGGCAGTCCGGCCTCGAACAGGTGGGTGACCGCGCCGTCTTCGGGCTGCGCACCGACGTGCTCACCTACCGGACTGTCGCCGGCCTCAGCCTGCGCCGCCTCCCGGGCCAGCTCGACGGCCTCGGCGAGGTCGGCGCGCGGCGCGGTAGGGTCGGCAATCACGAGTCCCATTGTGCCGCACGGCCGTTGTACTTCGACAATCCGGCTGGTCTTGGTCGCTGCGCTGCTCATCGCAGCTGCCCTGGTGGCCGGCTGCACCACCCGGCAGTCCACTGCGCAACAGCTGCGCGTGCAGGTCCTGGACACGCTGCGGCACGACCCGGCGATGTACACCCAGGGGCTGGAGATCCACGACGGCGTGCTCTACGAGGGCAGCGGGCTGGTCGGGCAATCCCGGGTCCGGGCCAGCGCGCTGTCCAGCACCAAGCTGCTGCGGGAGGCCATGCTGCCCGCGCCGCTGTTCGGCGAGGGACTCACCGTCACCAGCGCTGGATTATGGCAGCTGACCTGGACCAACGGCGTGGCCATCGAGCGCGACCCGGCAACACTGGCACAGCGCCGCGTGGTGACCTACCAGGGTCAGGGTTGGGGCTTGTGCCACGACGAGCACCGGCTGGTGATGAGCGACGGCTCGGACCGGCTGACTTTCCGGGATCCCGCGACGTTCGCGGTGTTGGGCCAGGTGCAGGTCCGCTTGGACGGCGAGCCGGTGCGGTCGCTCAATGAACTCGAGTGCACCGGTGGCGTCATCTGGGCCAATGTCTTCCAGACCGACCGCATCGTGCGCATCAACCCCAGCACCGGCACGGTGACAGGCGTGGTCGACGCGTCGGGCCTGTTCAGCCCGCGCGACGAGGGCGACGTGCTCAACGGCATCGCCGCGATCCCGGGCACTGACCAGTTCCTGATCACCGGCAAGCACTGGCCGTCGCTGTTTCGCGTGCGTTTCGTCGCTGGAGTAGACGTCCCACTGGACCGCCACTAGACCGGATACGGCCCCGGGACTCGACCGGCGGTGGAAGGATGGACGGTGTGAAGCGGCCCGCGTCCCCCTCAGGCGCCGAGCACCCCGGTCCCCGGGCGCGCCGCCGCGCGGGCCGCCGCCGGCGCTGGGTACCGGAGGGCGGCCGGGTCAACTGGTCGCAACCCGATCCCCCGCCGGCCCCCAGTCGCGGCGCCGGGAGCGGCGCAGGTAGCGGCGTGCGGTGGCCCCCGCCGGATGCGTCAGCGCACCAGCGGTGGAGTAACCGGGACGCCCACGCCTACCGGGCCGGCGATCCACCGCCCCCGGACGACTCACCACCTCGTTCGCAAAGCGCACCGGGTGGCCCCCCACCGCCCCGCAAGATCACCGTCACCCGGGTGGCGGCCTGGCGGAGCAGGCAACTGGTCGGCGGCGGCGTGCGGCGCTTCCAGCAAGCCGCCACGGCCGATGGTGCGGGACGCTCCGGGCTGTCGTCGTTGACCTACGCGGCGATGATGGACTACGCGGCCAACGCAGCCATCGCCGTCGCCCTGGCCAACACGCTGTTCTTCGCCGCTGCCACCGCGCAGAGCCGGGCCAATGTGGCGCTATACCTGCTCATCACGGTGGCGCCGTTCGCGGTGGTCGCTCCGGTGATCGGTCCGCTGCTGGATCGGTTACAGCACGGTAGGCGGGTAGCGATGGCGCTGTCGTTCGCCGGGCGCGCCTTCCTGCTGATCGTGATGGCGGCGCACGTGCACGACTGGCTGCTGTATCCGGCGGCACTGGGCTTCCTGGTGCTGGCCAAGTCCTACGGCGTGCTGCAGGCAGCGGTGATTCCCCGGGTGCTCCCTGCGGAGATCACGCTGGTGAAGACCAATTCGCGGCTCACCGCGTTCGGGCTGGGAGCCGGCGCAGTGTCCGGTGCGGTGGCGGGCGGGGTCGCCGTGCTGACCGGATCGCCCGGGGCGTTGCTGTTCACGGCGGCGATCTGCCTGGCCGGGGTGGCGCTGTGCCTGCGAATCCCGTCGTGGGTGGAGGTCACCGAAGGCGAAGTGCCGGCCTCGCTGCGGACCGAGACCCTCGACGCCGTCGGCGCGACGCGACGCCGCCAGCCGATGGGTCGCCAGGTGGTCGTCGCGCTGTGGGG
>DASUVX010000139.1:0-24942 GCA_036378735.1 Pseudonocardiaceae bacterium
CGGTGGCCAGCGCGATCTCCTCGGCCGCCTCCTCAGCCCGCTGCATATGCCTGGCCAGGGACTGCTCAGTGTGCTCCCAGCCGGCCACGGTGCCGGTGGGCAGGTGATGCAGCTCCACCCGGCGGCACTCCCGGCGCAGCGTGCGCCGCGCGGCGAAAGCGTACAGCGCCAGCGCCTGCGAGCCCCGGGCATCACCCGAGGTAAGCGCTTGGCGACCAGTCTTGTAATCCACCACAACCAGCTCGCCGTCCCGCTCGTCGATTCGGTCCACTCGACCTTCCGCGACGATCCGCCGGGTCGGCGCGGAGACCCATCGCTCGACGCCCACCGGATCCAGATGGGGGTCGAGCTCATCGACGTAGCGCGCCACCCAGTCCTGCGCGCGGCTGCGATAGTCGGCGGCCTGCGCGTCGTCCGCGAAGCCCTCCCCGGACCAGTGCGCCGCCACCAGCGCGGCCGCCGCATGCGGGCGGCGCCGACTCGGCGCGAGATCGAACAGCGCCCGCAGCGCAGTGTGCACCACCGCGCCCAGCGTGTTGTGCGCCCAGGCGCCACCACGTGCCGGGGTAGGCCGATCCAGATAGGCCATCCGGTAGCGGCGCGGGCAGCCGATCCAGGTGCTGAGCTTGGCCGGGGTGACCCGCACCAACGGCCGGGGCAGACCCCCCAGCTCCAACTCACCCTGTATCAATGCCGCCTCCGCGGGACCAAGTGCGTCGGCGGTTGTCAATGCCGCCTCCGCGGGACCAAGTGCGTCGGCGGGTCGCCTGCCGTGCCATCCCGCCCACCGTACCCATTCAGGGTGACGATGTTGCGGGTGGCAAGGTGCTCGATCCGATCAAGTGACTCGGGGTCGGTCGTCTCCTGTCCCAGTGACACCGTCTTGTTCGTGCCGTGGTAATCGCTGGATCCGGTGGCCACCAGATCCAGTTCGCCGGCGAGGTCGCGCAGCGCCGCGCGGTCGGCTTCGGTGTGATCGGGGTGGTCGACTTCCACCCCGGCCAGTCCCTGGCCGGCGAGTTCGGCGATGACCGCGTGCTCGATCACCGGCCCGCGGCGGCGAGCCATGGGATGCGCCAGCACCGCGACCCCGCCCGCGTCGCGGACCATCCGGATGGCGGCGCCGACGTCGGTATCGGCCCGGTCGAGGTAATACCGGCCGCCGGAGCTCAAGAACCGGTGGAAGGCTTCGTCGACGCTACCCACCACACCAGCTGACACCAGCGCTCGCGCCAGGTGCGGGCGTCCGGCTGGTGCTTCCGGCGCGAGGCTGCCGAGCACCCCGTCCGGGTCGACCGGGAACCCGTCCGCAGCCATCCGCGCGGCCATCGAGTGCAACCGGGCGCGTCGCTCGTCGCGCAGCCGGACCTGCTCGGCGATGATGGTCGGTGACTCGGGGTCGAACAGGTAGCCGAGTAGGTGGACCGAGACCCGACCGCCCCGGCCGTCCGGTGCGACACAGGAGAACTCCGCACCCCGAATCAGCCGCAGCCCCGCCGGCAAGGACTCGACCGCCTCGGCCCATCCAGTGGTGGTGTCGTGGTCGGTCAGCGCCACCGCGTCAAGGCCGGCCGCGGCGGCAGCGGCCATGAGCTGCGCTGGCGTGTCCGTTCCATCAGACGCAGTCGAGTGGGCGTGCAAATCGATGCGCACCCACGCCAGTCTGCCCGACTATGGGAGCCGTCATTCAGGGCCAGTCCACCTCGGGCGGAGCCGCCGCCTGCGGCGCGGGACGGGCGGCCGCTCCAAGTTATGCGAACGGACCTGCTTCTTGTCGCCGAAGATCAGTTCAGAGATCGCCAGGAAGACTTCCTCGGGCCGCGGCAAGTATCTGATGAACTCCAAGTCCTGCTTCTGACCGGCGGACTCTATCCGCAGCGTGCCGTAGCCCAGTATCTGCCCGAGTACCGGCCGCAGGAAGCTCATATCAGTCACCTTGGTGATCGGCATCATGGAGTTCTTCGTCTCGATGATGCCGCTGGTGACCATGAATCGCTTATCGGTGACGATGATGATTTCGACCCACCACTCCAGCGCTTTCCAGGCGTAGCGGATCAAGGCCGCGACGGCTGTGTACCAGAGCAACGACTGCAGCAACCACAGGTCGCCGATCCACACGCTGAGCAGCTTGGACAGCACGAACGCCACGACCACGACCCCGATGGTCTGCAGCAGCGGCACGATCAGCACTGCCCAGTGCCGCCGCACCCGGATCACCCGCCGCTCTACGGCGGGGTTGAGCAGGACGTTGGACTGTCGACCGATCATGGCAGCGCTGCCTGCGGCGTCTTCGCACTCACTGTGACCTACCCGTCTGGCCCCGTCTCGCCCCTGTCAGGGACTGTCTGGCCGCTGGGACAACGGATGCTGCCATTGTCGCGCACTCACGTCATCGATCAAGCGGCGACACTCGGGATCCTACTACCATGATCGCTGATGACAGGCCCAGCCGAGCAGCGAATCCGGTGCGTCGGGGCAGTGGTGTTCGACGACGCCGGCCGGCTGTTGCTGGTGCGGCGAGCGCGCGAGCCGGGACGGGGACGTTGGTCGGTTCCCGGTGGCCGGGTGGAAACCGGTGAGACCGATGCCCAAGCGGTGATCCGCGAGGTAGCCGAGGAGACCGGGCTGATGGTCGAGATCGTGCAGCTGCTGGGCAATGTGCAACGGCAGGCCCCCGGCGCAGCGGTGTTCGACATCTACGACTACCGGTGCCGGGTGACCGGCGGGGCACTCCAGGCAGGCGACGACGCTGACGATGCCCGCTGGTGCAATGCGCAGACGCTGGCGACGCTACCGATCGTCACCGGCCTTATTGAAGCCCTCACCCACTGGCAGTGCCTCCCCCGCCACACGCCGCCGCATCCCTAACGACACCCCTGCTACTGACCCCGATATGTCTCCATGTCGGGGTCCCGCCACCCCTGCTGACCCCGATATGTCTCCATGTCGGGGAGCAGGGGGTGAGCAGGGGGTGAGCAGGGGGTGAAGGACGTGGGGTGAACGGGCTCAAGCGGGAGTGGGGCCGGGTCCCATCGCGAGTTTGGCCAGCATGTCGCGGGCCTGCTCAGCGTGCCGCGGCTGGCATAGCACGTCGTAGCGACCCGCTACCAGCTGACTCGACGAGGCGAAATCCCGACGGCCCCGGGTCGCGGCATAACCGGCAGCCGCGAACACGGTGCCGAACACCGCGCCGGTGGCCAGCCCTACCAGGATGGGAATGATGCCGGTCCCGGCTTGGGAAGCGAACAGGCTGAGCAACACCCCGACGAACAGACCGAACCAGGCACCCGACGCCGCTCCCTGGCTGAGTACCCGTCCCCAGGTCAACCGGCGCAGCACCCGCTCCACCAGCATGAGGTCCACACCGACGATCGTGACTTCGGCGACCGGGAACTGGTTGTCAGCGAGGTGGTCCACCGCGCGCTGCGCTTCGGCATAGGTGTTGTAGGAGCCGATGGGCCAGCCGGTGGGTGGAGTGGGCAGGCCGGGCATCTGGCCTGGGCCGGGAAATGGACTGGTCATAACGCATCACCTCGTCTACGAGGTACCCCGTCGTGCCGACAGCGGATCATCCTCGCGCAGCGTACTCCCGTAGCAATCCCTTACTGATGATCGTCTTTTGGATCTCGCTGGTGCCCTCGCCGATGAGCAGGAACGGCGCTTCGCGCATCAGCCGCTCGATCTCGTACTCCTTGGAGTAGCCGTAGCCCCCGTGGATGCGGAAGGCATCCTCGGTGACCTCCTTGCAGTATTCGCTGGCCAGCAGCTTCGCCATGCCAGTCTGCACGTCGTTGCGCGCGCCGGAATCCTTGAGCCGGGCGGCGTTGACCATCATCAGGTGCGCGGCTTCGACCTTGGTGGCCATTTCGGCCAGCTTGAACGCGATCGCCTGATGCTGCGCGATCGGTTTGCCGAAGGTCTTGCGGTGCTGGGCGTAGTCGACCGCGAGCTCGAAGGCTCGAATCGCGATGCCACAGGCCCGGGCGGCGACGTTGACCCGCCCCACCTCGACGCCATCCATCATCTGTGCGAAGCCCTTGCCGGGCGCGGCGCCGAGGACCTTGTCCGCCCCGATGCGGTAGCCGTCGAACACCAACTCGGTGGTGTCGACGCCTTTGTAACCCATCTTGTCGATCTTGCCGGGGATGCTGAGACCCGGGGCGACCTCGCCGTAACCAGTGGGCTTGTCCACCAGCAGCGCGGTCAGGTTGTGGTGCGCCTTCGCCGCCCCCTCGTCGGTCTTGACCAGCGTTGCCACCAGGGTCGACGTGCCACCATTGGTCAGCCACATCTTCGCGCCGTCGACGATGTAGCCGTCACCATCGCGTCGAGCCCTCGTCTTGATCGCCGCTACGTCGGAACCCAGCTCCGGTTCCGACATCGAAAAGGCACCGCGAATGCGTCCTTCTGCCATGCCCGGCAGGTAGTGCTGCTTCTGCTCGTCGGTGCCGTGATGGCTGATCATATGCGCCACGATGAAGTGGGTATTGATCACGCCGGAGACGCTCATCCAACCCCGGGCGATCTGCTCCGCCACCAGCGCGTAAGTCAGCAGGGACTCGCCCAGCCCGCCATATTCCTCGGGGATGGTGAGGCCGAACAGGCCCATCTCCTTCATCCCCTCGACGATCTCGTGCGGATAGGTGTCGGTGTGCTCCAGTTCCTGGGCGACCGGGATGATCTCCTTGTCCACGAAGGTCTTCACCGTGGCCAGGATCTCCTGCTGGATCTCGGTGAGACCACCGGTCTGAGCGAGCCGGGCCATGAAGGGCAACCCTTTCGTCGCAGGCGGCGGGGCCTGATAGTGGATTACCCGCCAGTATGACGGCCGCGACCGCTGCCGGCGTCCCGCACCCCATACGATGTAAAACAGCGGCCGCGTATTGATTGCTGAAAGTGAGCGATGGCCGTGCAGCTTCGCACAGTTATCACTCACTTTCACCAAGCTTCTCCCGGGCGCCCTCCACTCGATATACTGCCGCGGTGCGGCATCAGGGATGCTTCATAACGCCGTCTCTTGCCAACGCGTGGCTGTTCATGCGGCGATACGTCGATTTCCATCGGCTGTCCAGCGCGATGTGTTGCGGCCGCTGACCACTCGCCGACCACATCCGGACTCCGCGCAAACCTCAAGGAGCATGTGATGAGTGCAGCCGCCACTACATCCCCCGATCCGACCTTCTACCGCAGCCCCGCCGAGGCGGCCGCCGCGCCGGCCGAGAAGCTCGCCTACGTTGTCGCCTTCGATCGCGCCGCGCAGCGACCCGATGCACTCACCGTCGTCGACGTCGACCCGGACTCGCCGGCGTACGGGCAGGTGGTGGGCTGGGCGGACCTGCCCAGCACGGGCAACGAACTACACCATTTCGGCTGGAACGCCTGCAGCAGCGCGCTGGCCCATGAGGGGCATGACACGCACGACCTGCAACGCCGGTACCTGCTGCTGCCCGGGCTGCGCAGCTCTGAGGTGCATGTCTACGACACCCACCCGGACCCGGCCAACCCCACGCTGGTCAAGACGATCAGCGCCAAAGAGCTGGCGGACAAAGCCGGCTACTCCCGGCCGCACACCCTGCACTGTGGCCCCGAGGGGATCTTCCTATCCTGCCTTGGCAGCGCCAACGGGGCCGACGGACCCGGTGGGATCGCGCTGCTCGACCATGCCACCTTCGACGTGCTGGGGCCCTGGGAGAACGACCGCGGGCCGCAGTACCTGTCGTATGACGCGTGGTGGCACCTCAAGCAGAACACGCTGATCACCAGCGAGTGGGGCACCCCCTCCATGATCGAGGACGGGGTCAACCCGGAGCTGTTGCTGGCCAACAAGTACGGCCATGCGCTGCACTTCTGGGATCTTGCCGCGGGCAAGCACGTCCAGCGGGTGGACCTGGGGGCTCACCACCAGATGGTGCTCGAGTTGCGCCCTGCGCATGACCCGGAGGCGACGTGGGGATTCGTCGGCGTGGTGGTGTCCACCCAGGACCTGTCCGCATCGGTGTGGCGCTGGCATCGGGAAAACGGCAGCTGGACGGCGGACAAGGTGATCACCATCGCTCCCGAGCCCGCTGACCCCGATCTGCTGCCCCCCGCGCTGAAGCCGTTCGGTGCCGTCCCACCCCTGATCACCGACATCAACCTGTCGGTGGACGACCGGCAGCTGTACGTGTCGTGCTTTGGCACCGGCGAGCTCAAGCAGTACGACGTGTCGGATCCGGCGAACCCACGGGAAACCGGCTCGGTGCGATTGGGCGGCATCGTCGACCGCGCGGCCCATCCGGCCGAACCCAACCTCCCACTGGCCGGCGGCCCGCAGATGGTCGAGGTGAGCCGGGACGGGCAGCGGGTCTATGTCACCAACTCGCTGTACGGCGCTTGGGACGATCAGTTCTTTCCCGGTGGTGTCGGCGCGTGGATGGCGAAACTCGATGCCGACCTGGCGGGAGGACTGACCATCGATCGCGGGTTCTTCCTGCACGGCGACGATTTCCGGGGCCTGCGAGTACACCAGGTGCGCCTGCAAGGCGGTGACGCTTCCTCAGACTCCTACTGCTACCGCTGAGCCTTGACGCGGGCCACGCCGGCCCGATCCCGATTCGCCTCCGAATGGCGCAACAGCGAGCGCTAGCCTCGTACTGTGGCCACGGCAAGCAGGGTTTATGCTGCGCGGGTTGCCGGCCTGCCGGTGTTCGGGCCCGACGGCGAGCAGATCGGTAGGGTCCGCGACCTGGTCACTGCCCTGCGTATCGGCCCTCGGCCGCCGCGGGTGCTGGGACTGGTCGTCGAGCTCCACATCCGGCAACGGATCTTCGTACCGATGCTGCGGGTCACCTCGATCGAGCCGGGCGCGGTGGTGCTGTCCACCGGCACGGTGAGCCTGCGCAAGTTCACCCTGCGGCCTAACGAAACACTGGTGCTCGGGGAGCTCCTGGACACCCGGGTGCACGTGGCCGCTACCGGGGCCGTCGCATTCGTGGTGGACGCCGGGATCGAGCAGACTCGCACCCGGGACTGGGTGATCACGAAGCTGGCGGTGCGGGAGCGCACCGGCCGGCTCGGCCGGCGGGGTCCGGTCGAGGTGCTCGGCTGGGACGAAGTGGTGGGCCTGACGCTGGCCGAGGTGTCCTCCCGCGGGCAAGGCGCCGAGCAACTGCTCGCCATGTTCGAGGGAATGCGCGCGGTGGAGGTCGCCAACACGTTGCGGGAGCTGCCCGCCAAACGCCGCGACGAGGTCGTTGATGCGCTCGACGACGAGCGGCTCGCGGACGTGCTCCAGGAGCTGTCCGAAGACGAGCAGGCCGCGGTGCTCGGCCGCTTGGATGACGAGCGCGCCGCCGACGTGCTGGAGGCGATGAACCCCGACGACGCGGCCGACCTGCTCGGTGAGCTCGCCCAGACCGAGCGGGAGCGGTTACTGCGGTTGATGGCTCCTGAAGAATCGGCGCCGGTCCGCCGCCTACTGGCGTACTCCTCGGACACCGCCGGTGGTCTGATGACCCCGGAGCCGGTGGTGCTCACCCCGGACGCCACCGTCGCCGAGGCACTGGCCCGGGTGCGCAACCCCGAGCTGACCCCGGCGCTGGCGAGCATGGTGTTCGTCTGCCGCCCGCCGTCGGCCACCCCAACCGGGCGCTACCTGGGCTGCGCCCACTTGCAGCGACTGCTCCGCGAGCCCCCGTCCGACCTGGTGGCCGGTGTGCTGGACACCGAGCTGGCCAGGCTCGGGCCGGACGCGACACTCGCTGAGGTCACTCGCTATTTCGCCGCCTACGACCTGGTCTGCGCGCCGGTGGTGGACCCCGAGGACCATCTGCTCGGCGCGGTGAGCGTGGACGATCTGCTGGATGCCGCGCTGCCCGACGACTGGCGCCAGCAGGAGGCCTGGCTCACCCCCGGCAGGCGTGGCGAGGTGACCAGTGGCTGAGTCACGGTGGCAGTACTCGGCAAGCCGGCTGGATCTACCGCGCGGACCACGGCGGTTGACACCCAGAGTGGATCCAGACGCCTTCGCCCGCTTCTCCGAGCGGATCGCGCGCTTTCTGGGCACCGGCCGATTCCTGGCCGCACAGACGGTGGTGGTCGTGGTATGGATCACGCTGAACCTGGCTGCGGTGTCACTGCGCTGGGACCCCTACCCGTTCATCCTGCTCAACCTGGCGTTCTCCACCCAGGCTGCCTACGCGGCACCGCTGATCCTGCTCGCCCAGAACCGCCAGGACGACCGCGACCGCGTCGCGCTCGAGGAGGACCGGGCGCGTGCCGAGCGCACCAAAGCCGACACCGAGTACTTGGCCAGGGAACTGGCGGCACTGCGACTGGCGGTCGGCGAGGTGGTCACCCGCGACTTCCTGCGATCGGAGCTGGCGCGGCTGACCGAGCTGCGAGAACAGGGCCCACCGGACTCGGCGGCGGTGGACCGCTCCGCCTCGGACCGCACCGGTGCGTACCGGCGCGGTAAGCGCAGCGCTGAGCGCCTGCCTCGGCAAGCTGGCCAATGAGCGGCCCGCGGCGAAGCGCCTAGCATGGAGACTAAGACACACTCAACCGGAAGGTCGGTGCCACCTGTGGCCTCCATCCAGACCGCCCCGTCGGTCGACGCGGTCCGAACCGCACTGGACGGGGTGCACGACCCCGAGATCAACCGGCCGATCACTCAGCTGGGCATGGTCAAGGATGTGACCGTGACGCCCGGCGGCGTGGTGAAGGTAGCGGTGTGGCTCACGGTCGCCGGCTGCCCCATGCGCGACACCATCACCGGCCGGGTCACCAATGCAGTGCGCGCCGTGCCTGGTGTCCGGGACGTGCAGGTCGAGTTGGACGTAATGAGCGACGCCCAGCGCACCGCGTTACGCCGCCAGCTGCGCGGCACCTCCGAGGAGCCCCGGATCCCGTTCGCCGAACCGGCATCACTGACCCGGGTGTACTGCGTCGCCTCCGGTAAGGGCGGCGTCGGCAAGTCCTCGGTGACGGTGAACCTGGCGGCTGCGATGGCCGATCGCGGCCTGTCGGTCGGCGTAGTCGACGCCGACATTTACGGCCACTCGGTGCCGGGCATGCTCGGCACCAGCGC
The DNA here is from genome assembly GCA_036378735.1 of Pseudonocardiaceae bacterium. Taxonomy (GTDB): domain Bacteria; phylum Actinomycetota; class Actinomycetes; order Mycobacteriales; family Pseudonocardiaceae. The sequence goes on from DASUVX010000139.1 coordinate 9,068, forward strand.
ACGGCCCACCCAGGTGGAAAAGATGATCATGCCGCCTGTCGCGCACGGCGTGAAGGTGATTTCGATCGGCATGTTCACCAAGGACAACACGCCGGTGGTGTGGCGCGGGCCGATGCTGCACCGGGCGCTGCAGCAGTTCCTCGCGGACGTGTTCTGGGGCGACCTCGATGTGCTGCTGCTCGACTTGCCGCCGGGCACCGGCGACATCGCCATCTCGGTGGCGCAGCTGATCCCCAATGCCGAGCTGATCGTCGTCACCACCCCGCAGCGAGCCGCCGCCGACGTGGCGCAACGCGCCGGGTCGATCGCCTTGCAGACCCGCCAGCGGCTGATCGGCGTGGTGGAGAACATGTCGTGGCTTGAAATGCCTGACGGATCGCGCAACCACCTGTTCGGTTCCGGTGGCGGTCAGGCGGTCGCCGAGGCGCTGACCCGCTCGCTGGGCAGCCAGGTACCGCTGCTGGGTCAGGTGCCACTGGATCCGCGGCTGCGCGAGACCGGCGACGCCGGCACTCCACTCGTACTGGCCGATCCCGGCTCTCCGGCCTCGGTCGTGCTCCGCGGGATCGCCGACCGGCTCGCGACCCGGTCCCGCGGTCTAGCCGGCAAACTACTTTCGGTGAGCCCTGTCTAACGCAACGGCGGTTCAAGTGGCGTCGGGATCGAACGGGGCGTGCTCACCCGGCTGCAATGGCCGATAGACCGGGGTGCTGCGGCCTGCCGTCGCAGCATGACCATTTGGTTTGATCACGCCGTTGAAGGCGTCGCCGTCCAGGTCGTCGAACAGGTGGCGGGTCAGCGCGCTACGCGGCGTGAACCCCCGCGAGTTGAACCCACGCAGCCCCCGCAAGTCCTCCAGGGGTGCCCGGAGCTCGTCGAATTCCGGACCCAGCTCGCTGCGCAGCTGCTCGCGCGCTCCATTGGCGTAATCCCGGACCTGGCGCACAGTCCGGCCCAACCAGGCCGCCGCCGACGGCAGGCGTTCCGGGCCCAAAATCACCAGCCCGGCAACGATGAGGATCAGAAACTCCCCCCAGCCAATGTTGAACATCCGCACACCTCCTCACCAGCCACATCCAGCGTAGCGAACTGGCGCCGCCCAACGCTGTGCCGCCGAACGCGAGCAGCCGTGCTGTCGCCGAGTTCGACTACCGGGCTGTGGTGATTCGAACGAACAGCCATCCTGTGGAACTCGGCGACAAGAGGGCGGCGGTACGGCAACCCGACCGTGGGGCTCACGGCCTCAGTTTGGCAATCATGTCGCGCATGGCCTGCACGACAAGGTCCGGGTCGTCCCGATGGACGTGATGCCCGGCGTGAGCGGCCAGAATGTGAGTGCTGGAGCTGGATGACGCGGCCAGCTCGGCGTGAAGCTCCTGCCACGTGCCTCCGTAGTCATCACCGCGGCTCCCTGCCGTGATGACAAGCAAGGGAAGATCGCCCAGATCTGGTGGTGTAGCGCCGGGCCCGGTGAGGGCATGTCCGAGGAGTTCCTGAGCGTCGGCCCGCCCCTGTCGAGCCGTCTCGGCCATAGCCGCCACCGGGCCGCGGGGCGCGCACGGAGGCCGAGATCCTGAGCCGTTCGGATCAAAGCCGAGCGGCCGTAACAACTTTGGCGAACAATTCGTTGAGTCGAGAGCCACCACTGCGTCCCCTCCGCCACGTAGCGAGCCTCTGGATAATCAGCCTTCGGGCGTTAGCTCGGCCGCGACACGCCAGCACATCTCGGCAGCCTGTCTCCCCGTGATCGCGGCTTGCCGTAGCAGTTCAAGCCACCGGCCGTACCGGGCGATCATCTCTGGCGCGGTGATCTGTAGTCGGCCGCCCAGCGTCTCGACGACTGCGAGGTCGCTGTCATACAGCACGAATCCCGAAGCAGGCGCGATGGGAGACGCAATCGCAAATGTGACAATACCCAGCTCGTGGCCGGGCAGCGTCGCGGTGTCGGCCAGGTGGGCAAGTTGCCCGCGCATCGTTTCCAATGTGACGTTGCCGACGCGCGTGCGCAGCACCGCCTCCCCGATGACGTGCACAACCTGGCGGCCACCCTCGTACAAGATCGCTTGCCTGCGAATCTTCGCCGCGATCAGCGGACTGATTGTCCCGGGCGTGATGCCGTCCTCGGCGAGGAACTCCTCCCCGTCTGCCATCTCTCGCATGAAGGCCGCAGTCTGGAGCAGGCCCGGCACGAGCGCCGGCTGGTACTCAGCAAGCAATGCCGTGCAGGAGCCCTCCAGCGCCCTCAACTCGTCTTGAAACGCCGCAGGCCCGCCCGCGCCGGCGATCCTCTCGCGCCACACCCCGTACTCCGCCGATGCCTTCTCGCGCAACGCAAGCAGCGGGGCAGGGTCAGCACCGACTGCCGTCGCCCACGCAGAGATCTCTGCTTCGGTGGGAAGCTGGAGTCCGGTCTCGATCCGCGAGACCTTCGGCTGACGCCAGCCTGGTCCGAGCGCCTTGGCGAGTTGAAGGCCCGACAGTCCGGCTTCCTCACGTACCGCCCGCAGCCGTGCCCCCAGCCCGCTAAGCGCTCTTGCTCCGGCCGGCCCCGTCAATGCCTGCTCCAGTCAATTCGCCGACACCCGCGGCGCGGACATCGCAAGGTACTCGCTGACGGGGATCGACTGCCTTCGGGCACCATCCCGCCAGCGCAGGTGGTCGGTGATCACCCGCGCTGAGACCCACGACGTCCGATGGGCCATCGGCACCCGGGTGGCCCGCTGCGTCTGGGAACACCAGACACCCAGCGATGACCGGAAACACCACCTGCTATGGCTACTCGATCCGGGGAACACCTCGTGGGCCGTCGCCCGCTACGACGACGGTCCTGGTTCCTACCGGATCCGCCAGTACGGCCCTCGCCGTCTCTGGGACGAGGTCGAGGCCGCGTTCCGTTCCTGGGCCGCCGTCGGGAAACCACCCCTGGATCGTTCGCGGATCACTGTTTCTGCCAACACTCAAGCAGTCGCGATCAGTCGGATTTCAGGGTGACGGTCACCACCAGCGGTCGACCATCGCGCACCAGCGAGATCGGTACCCGTTCACCGATAGCCCGCTCATGAATGGCGACGGTGAGCGCGTCGGCGCTACCCACGGCCCGGTTGCCGACCTTGGTGATCACATCGTTTTCCTGAATGCCAGCCTCAGCGGCGGCACTGCCCTGCTGCACGTTCTGCACCCGGGCACCGTCAGAGCGGCCATCGGTCACTGACGCGGCGTTGATGCCCAGCTCGGCATGCTGGTAGTGCCCGGTTCGGATCAATTCCTGCGCGATCATGCGGGCCGTATCGATGGGTATGGCGAAACCGAGCCCGATGGAGCCTCCACCGTCGCTCGCACCCTGGGCCCGCAGGATAGCGGTGTTGATGCCCACCACCGCGCCGCCGGCATCCACCAGCGCCCCGCCGGAGTTGCCGGGATTGATCGCCGCGTCGGTCTGGATTGCGTCGATCACCGCATTACCCTGACCGCCCTCGGCTTCCAGCCGCACCGGCCGGTCCATCGCGCTGATAATGCCGCTGGTCACCGTCCCGGCGAGGCCGAGCGGGGAGCCGATGGCAATGACCGAGTCACCCTGTTTCAAACCCGAGGAACGGCCTAGCTGTGCCACCGTGGGATTGGCGACCTCCACCTTGACGACGGCGAGATCGGTCTTGGGATCCCGGCCCACGATCCGTGCCGGTAGCCGGGTGCCGTCACTGAACACCGCTTCCAGGGTGGCCTGCGGGATCGTCGCTGCTGGAGCCACCACGTGATTGTTCGTCAGCACGTAGCCGTGGCCGTCGATCACCACTCCGGAGCCGAAGCCTCCCTGATCTCCAACCCGGAACTCCAAGGACACCACTGCGGGCAGCACCCGGCCGGCCACCCCCGCCACCGAACCCGCTGGCCGCTGGATCGCCGGCTGAGCCTGGGCCAGCGTGGCGCCCGGATCGTTCAGCAGTGTGCCGACCTCGGCGGTGAGCCGGCCCACCAGCCCGCCCACTCCGCCGACCAACAGCGCCACCGCAGCGAGCGCGGCGAGCGCCAGGTTGCTCACCCGGCCACCGAAGAGCACTTCCGCCAGGCTTAGGCGGGCTCCGGGCGGTGGCGGTTCACCGTCGCCGCCATGGTGCTGCGCCACCGCAGGGGGGCCCAGCACGGCCGCTGCATGCGGGTCTCGCCATGGGTCGTTCATGGCGCCCCGTGGCCAGAAGTCGTCGTCGCCGCGCTGCCCTGCGGGTCGCACGCCGTTGCGTCCGGGTGGTCGCTGCAGCTGTTCGGGAGATTCCGGAGGCCTACAGAAGGCGGCCGCCAGCTCCTGCGGGGGCGGTGCTGCGGTGGTCCACGGCTGCCGGGTGGCGTCCCGTTGATCGGCGAAAGCACCCTGGACCCCGGCTGGCCGGCCGAAAGCCTGGGCCGCCGCTGGATCGACTTCGGGCTGGGTAATGCGTGCCGCGACGAACTGCGGCCTCGGATGCCCTTCCGTCTGGAAGGGGAGGTCGCAATCGTGATCCTGGGACAGGGCCATGGTCTCCCGGGTTCAGGCGTGCGCTGGCGATGATCCAGTCTGACCACCGCCCGGTGAAGTGTGTGTAGCGGTGTTACCGTCCGATCCAACGACCGAGCACCGAGGGGCCGGTTCCCCACCGTGGGCCCCCACCCAGCGGTGCAGCCCGCACCCGGTTCGGGTCGGCGACCTCCACCACGACACCATCCGACGTCACTGCCAGGCCCGCAGGTGGTTCAGGGAGGTCAGCGGTGCGTGGGATGTCGCGCAACGCAGCGAGCAGATCAGCCGGGGCCGAAGGACAGTGTGCCGATCGAACCACGCTGCGAGCCTGGCGTTGCGCGGCGATCTCCGCGGCGCACGACTGGCACCCGGTGAGGTGCGCTGCAGCGCGGTCACGAGCACCCGGCGCAAGCTCACCGTCGACGAAAGCCACCAGTGCGTCGACAGCTAGGTGCTGCCCTGCGTTGAGGCCGGCCAGCAGATCGGAGAAGGTGCGGCCGCGCAGGTCCGTCATCTAGCCTCCTTCCCGGGCATAACTCAAGCTGTGACTCAAGCGCCGACGCGCCGCCTTTCCAGCGCCGCCTTGAGCGCCTGCCTGCCGCGGTGAATCCGGCTGCGCACGGTCCCGAGTTTCACCCCGAGCGTGGCTCCGATCTCCTCGTAAGACAGACCCTCCACATCACAGAGTACGACAGCGGCTCGGAATTCCGGAGCGAGGTCGTCCAACGCCTGCTGCAAATCCGGATCGAGATGGGTCGCGGCGTACACCTGTTCCGGGCTCAACCCACCGCCGGCTAGCCGGTCGGTGTCCTCGGGCAAACCCTCCATCCGCAACCGGGCACGCCGGCGCACCATGTCCAGGAACAGGTTGGTCGTGATCCGGTGTAGCCAACCCTCGAACGTGCCGGGCTTATAGGAGCCCAAGCTGCGAAACACCCGGATGAACGTCTCCTGGGTGAGGTCCTCAGCATCGTGCGGATTGCCGGACAGGCGGTAAGCCAGCCGGTACACCCGGTCGGCGTGCTCCCGCACCACGTGATCCCACGAAGGCGGTATCCATGCCGCGGCTGCCTCACCGTCCTCGCCGTCGGGTTGGACAACGGAGATGGCCGGCTGGGCAACGGCGGGTTCGCCAAAGGGAATCTGGGTGGCCATCGGTTGGGTCTCCCACCTCCGGGTAGCTAGCTCAGCTGACACAAAGAGCACAAACAGGTACCACAACGCCAGGGCGGCTGTCGATGTTTCATGATGCCGCGTCAGCGTGTGCCCCGGGTAAGGGGCAGGTAAGAAGATCCTGAGAGTGCGCCGGCTCCGCACTGCGGTTCACCGACCGGCGCGGCGCCGCCCCGGCGGCGCGGGCAGCGGCGCTACGCTGCGCCACGTGAGGTCTACCGGCAGCGCGGTGCGCGACTACGTGGACAATTTCGTCACCGAAGACGAGGTCTTGGCCGCGGCGCGCGAGCGGGGGCTGGAGTTGGGCTGCACCCCGATCGGGCCGGGCGGTGGCGCCGCGCTGCGATTCCTAGCCGGCGCGCTCGGCGCCCGGGCCGTGGTCGAGGTCGGGACCGGAGCGGGAGCCAGCGGGCTGTGCCTGCTCCGTGGAATGGTTCCGGACGGAGTCTTGACCTCCATCGACGTCGAACCTGAGCATCAGCGCGCCGCCCGGCAGGCGTTCTCCGAAGCCGGGTTCGCGCCGTCTCGCTACCGGCTGATCATGGGGCAAGCCCTGGACGTGCTGCCCCGGCTCACCGACGGCGGGTACGACTTGGTGTTCGTGCATGCCGCGAAGCTTGAATATCCGCGCTACCTGGAAGCCGGCGTGCGCTTGTTGCGGCCGGGTGGCGTGATCGCGTTCGACAACGCATTGGGCGACGGCAGGGCATCGGGCGACGGCAGGGCGTTGGCCAATCCGCCGCATCGGGACCCGTCGTCCGCCGCCCTGCGCGCCCTCGGCATCATGGTGCGTGAGGACGAGACCCTCACCCCCCTGATGCTCCCCGTCGACGATGGCCTCCTCCTCGCCCTGCGCAACTGCTGACGCCGCAAGCCCCACCAAGCCCCACCCCCCACCCCGATATGGAGACATATCGGGGTCGAATGGGCTCCCGTGAGCCCGTTATGTCTCCATATCGGGGTGGCGGATCGGCTTGGTGGCGGACAGGATGCTGTAGAACCACGCGCCGTGGCGCAGCGCCTGGTACTGACGTATCGAAGCGATCACGTTGCCATGCTGGACGGCCGAGCGGACGCCCTTGACGTAGCCATACAGGGCCAGCGGGTAGGTCCAGTACGCCATGCGATACAACCGGCGTAGCGACGGGCGGGTGTGCACGGTCACGTCATCGAGCCGGGTCTCGACGAATCCGGCGGCGGCCAGGTGTTCAGTGTGTTCAGCGGGAGTGTCGATGTCAGGAACGGCCCAGCCGGTGAGCCACTCGTGCAGCAGTCGCTCGCCGGTCGGATCCAGCGGGCGGCCAGCCCGGACGAAATCAGCGACGACCACCCGTCCACCGGGGCGCAGCACCCGAGCGGCCTCCTGGTAGAAGGCGGCCTTGTGGGGTGCGTGGCACAGGCTCTCCACCGCCCACACGACATCGAAACTGGCCTCTGGGAAGGGCGTCGCAGTGAAGTCGGCCACTTCGAAGTGGACGCGGTTGGCCAACCCGCGGCGGGCTGCGTAGCTGCGCGCCTGCTCGACCTGCCGGGCGGCCAGGGTGATCCCGACTACGTCAGCGCCGCGCTCCTTGGCCAGCCACAGGCTGCTGCCGCCGACCCCGCACCCGGCATCCAGCACCCGCGCGCCGGGTTTGATCTGCACCCGGTCCGCGAGCACCCGGTTCATGTTCTTGAGTGCGTCGGTATGGCTGCGGGTGTTCGCGTCCGTGTAGCCGAAGTGGACAGCCAGATTGTCCGGGTTGAGCCACAGCACCCGGTAGTCGAGCCAGGTCTCGTCGTAGTAACCGACGATGGCGTCGGTAAGCGAGCCGGCGGGCCGCAGGCCGGCTGCCTTGTTGGGACCGGCCGTATCCGAGGCTGTCATCCGTGGTCTCCCCGAGCTGAATGGCTACCCGGCGAGCCTGTGCCGCGCGCGCTCATCGGCTCAGTATGGACTGACCCTCGCGGACCGCTGGCACTCAACGCGCGCCCTGTTGCCGGCGCGCCAGCAGCACGGCCGCGAGCGGCCATAGCGCTTGTGCTGCGGTGAGGAGCCGTTCGGATAAGCCGATCCGCCGACTCATCTCGAAGTACTCGATACCGAACCACCCCAGCAGCCCGAGCAGCCCGGTGGCGGCCAGCCACCAGACTCCAGGGCTTGGCCGGAGACCGCCTCGCCACGCCAGGGCGGGCCACAGCGACAGCACCGAAAGGGCGACAGCTGCAGCAGCGAGATGCGCAGCGGAATCACCGGTGACCGGCTGCCGGAACGCGGCCAGCGCGACGGTGGACACCCCACCGGTGGCCAGCAGCGCACGACCCGCAACCGCCGCCGGGACGAGCCCCGCAGCCGTGATCGTGTGACAGACGCCGACGCCTGCCAGCGCAGTTGTCATGAGCCAGGCGTCGGTGGCGCCGCGGGAAGCCAGGGCACTGATCGTCTCGCGCACCGGATCGAAACCGCCGGGCTGGCGGGCAGCCGCGAGTTCCCATCCACCGATCAGTAACACCGGAGCGCACGCTGCAGACAGCACAGCCCACCAGGGCACTCGCTCACTCCGCATGGGCTCCCTTGCCCAGGACGACCACATCGCCGCCGCTGACCGTGTAACGCTCGCGATCCAGCTCACGATCCACCCCGACCTGTGCGCCATCGGGGATCACCACGTTCTTGTCCAGGATCGCCCGGCGTACCACCGCTCCCTTGCCCACCCGGACGCCCGGCATCAGCACGCTTCCCTCGACATGGGCACCGGCCTCCACCACTACGTCGCTCGACAGCACCGAATTGGTCACGTGCGCGGCCGAGACGATCGAGCCGGCTCCCACGATCGATTCCTGCGCCGTGCCGCCCTGCACGAACTTCGCAGGCGGCAGCGGAGGCATGGAGGTGCGGATCGGCCACAAGCGGTTGTACAGGTTGAACACCGGATGCACGGATACCAGGTCCATGTGCGCGTCGTAGTAGGTGTCGAGGGTCCCGACGTCACGCCAGTAGCCACGGTCCCGATCGGTGGCGCCGGGCACCACGTTGTCCGCGAAGTCGTACACCGCCGCTTCCCCGGCATCCACCAGCATGGGGATCACGTCGCCGCCCATGTCGTGGTCGGAATCCTGGTTCGTGGCGTCCGCGCGCAGGGCCGAAACCAGCAGCTTGGTGGTGAAGACGTAGTTGCCCATCGACGCGAACGCCACCTCGGGGTCGTCCGGAGTTCCCGGCGGCCGCGCCGGCTTCTCGAGGAACTCGGTGATCCGCCCGGAGGCGTCTGTGGCGATACAGCCGAAAGCACTGGCCTGGTCGCGCGGCACCCGGATCCCGGCGACGCTCACTCCCGAGCCAGTGGCGATGTGCTGCTCCACCATCTGGGACGGGTCCATCCGGTACACATGGTCGGCACCGAAGACGACGATGTACTCGGGCCCCTCGTCATACACCAGGTTGAGCGACTGGAAGATCGCGTCGGCACTGCCGGTGTACCACCGCGGTCCGAGCCGCTGCTGCGCGGGCACCGGGGTGATGTACTGACCCAACATTGACGACAACCGCCACGTCGTGGTGATGTGCCGGTCCAATGAGTGCGACTTGTATTGGGTGAGCACGCAAATCCGGATATACCCGGCATTGACCATATTGGACAGTACGAAATCGACCAGCCGATAGCTGCCTCCGAATGGAACCGCCGGTTTGGCCCGGTCCGCGGTCAGTGGCCACAACCGCTTTCCCTCACCGCCGGCAAGCACGATGCCCAGCACATGCGGCTGTCCCTTCACGATTGGTCACCCTAGCGCCGGTTGCACCGGGTGGCCACGTGAGCCCCACCGCTGGTCATCGAATGTTCACTGGTGAGGGCGGGTGAGGATACTGCCAGTGACCGCCGCCGGGGAGAACGCTAGCGTGACTCGGCGTGCGTATCGGAGTCCTGACCCGGGAGTACCCGCCCGAGGTTTACGGCGGCGCCGGGGTGCACGTCGGCCAGCTGGTACCCGAGCTGCGCAAGCGGTGTGACGTCGAGGTGCACTGCTTCGGCTCGCCGCGCCCGCATGCACACCACCACACCGTGGCGCCCGGGCTCGCTACCGCCAACCAGGCGCTGCAGACCTTGTCGGTGGACTTGGCGATGGCCGACGCGCTGGACGCCGTGGACCTGGTGCATTCGCACACCTGGTACGCCAACATGGGCGGCCACCTGGCTCACCTCCTGCATGGCGTCCCGCACGTGATCACCGCGCACTCGTTGGAGCCCCGCAGGCCGTGGAAGGCCGAACAGCTCGGCGGTGGCTACCGGGTGTCCTCATGGGTGGAACGCACCGCCTACGAGCACGCCGACGCGATCATCGCGGTCTCCGACGGCATGCGCGCCGACGTGTTGAACTGCTATCCCACCGTGTATCCGGAGCGGGTGCATGTGGTGCGCAACGGCATTGACGCTGACATTTACCGCCCGGTCCCGGACACCGATGCACTCCGCCGGTTCGGGGCTGATCCGGATCGCCCGATCGTGGCGTTCGTGGGACGGATCACTCGGCAGAAGGGCGTTGACCACCTGCTCGCGGCGGCCCATTACATCGATCACGGCGCGCAGTTGCTGCTGTGCGCGGGCGCACCGGACACCTTGGAGATCGAAGCCGAAGCCCGCGCCGCCGTGGCGAAGCTGGCCGCGGGCCGGCCCGGGGTGATCTGGGTGCCGGACATGCTCCCCATCGAGGACATCCGGCAAGTGCTGTCGGCAGCCACCGTGTTCATCTGCCCGTCGGTGTACGAACCGCTGGGCATCGTCAACCTCGAGGCTATGGCCTGCGGTACCGCAGTGGTTGCGTCCGCCGTGGGGGGAATTCCCGAGGTCGTCGACGATGGCGTCACCGGCCTGCTGGTGCCCTATGACGAGCATGACCCGGACGCTTTCCGGCGTGGCCTGGCGCAGCGCGTCAACGAGCTACTGGCCGACCCGGACCGCGTCGCCGCGATGGGTCAAGCCGGGCGCAAGCGCGCCATCAGCGAGTTCTCTTGGTCCGCAGTCGCTGACCGCACCCTGCACCTCTACCACCAACTCCTCCCCTAACCACTCTTCTCGCCTTCTCGCCCCTGCCCGCACCCCGACATGGAGACATATCGGGGTCAGGACCCCCATGAAAACCCCGATATGTCTCCATGTCGGGGACTCGGGCCGTGTCAAGAGGGATGGGGCGCGGGTGGGGATGGCGGGGGTGATGTGGATAGGTTTGGGGGTTTGCGGGCATGGCGTTGGACAGAAATGGTGATCGCCGCCAGATTGCCCATCGTGAAGCTCAAGATCCGAGCAACTGACCTGTGCGGCGCCTTCCGCGGATCCGAGGCCGTCATGACGGGGGTGCTCACCGCAGACCAGCTGCGCGGGCCACAGTTCCGCCGCCTTTTCCGCGACGTCTACCTGCCGGCCGGGATACCCCTGACGCATCAGGTGCGCTGCGAAGGCGCCGCCCTCGTCCTGCCGCCTGCCGCGGTGATCACCGGGCGGTCCGCGGCAACCCTGCGGGGGATCCCGTTGGCCCGCCCAACCGATCCGGTGGAGATCGTGGCACCACTGGAGACCCGGATCGCGCGACGCACCGGCCTGGATATCCGGCGCTGCGACCTCACTGCCGCGGAGATGGAGCCGTGGTCGGGGATGGGGTTGGCCACGCCGTTGCGGACGTCCCTGGATCTGCTCTTTGACCGGACCCTGCCGGACGCAGTTGCTGATCTCGATGCCGTACTGCGAGCTGGGTTCGTCGATCTCAACGCAGTTCAACGGATGGTGACTGCGCGAAGCGATCGAGGCATTGTCGTCGCACGCCAAGCGGTCGAGCTGGCCGATCCGCGAGCGGAATCTCGGCCGGAGTCCCGGTTGCGGGTCTACCTCGTGCTCGACGATCTACAGCCGGTGCCGCAGTATGTGGTCTGTGACTGGCACGGGGTAGTCGCACGGGTCGACCTTGGGTTTCCGGAACAGCGACTCGCCGTGGAATACGACGGTGCATGGCATGGCGAATGGCGCCAGATCAGCGCTGACCGCGAGCGCCTCAACCGGCTGCAGGCCGCCGGCTGGGACGTCCTCTTCGTCACCGCCGAGCAACTCCGCAACCCCACCGCCGTAGTCGCCTCCGTCCGCTCCGCCCTCGCCGCCCGCTGAGCGTCCTTGACCCCGACATGGAGACATATCGGGGTGCACGCTGCCCTGAAAACCCCGATATGTCTCCATATCGGGGTGGGATGCGGGGATGCGGGGATAGGGGGTGGGTTAGCGGGGGTTGGTGGGAGTGCGCCAGTTGACGGTGGGACGCATTGTTGAGAGGTCAGCTCGATCGATGTGGCGGGCGGCGACGGCGAACAGGGAGTCGATGAGCGTGTCGGACAGCAGGTGTGGCTGCAAACCCAGCTCGACCAGGCCGGTGTGCACCACGTTGTAGTAATGCTCGTCGAGCTCCACCCGGGGATTGTCCAGGTACTCGATCTCCACGTTCCCCGAAAATGTGGCCGCAACGGTCTTGGCGATGTCAGCGACCGACATTGTCTCGGTGATCTGGTTGAAGACCCGGAACTCACCGGCGGCAGCCGGGTTCTCGCAGGCCAACCGGATGCACTCGATGGTGTCCCGGATGTCGATGATGCCCCGGGTCTGTCCGCCCGCCCCGTAGACGGTCAGCGGATGACCGAGCACCGCCTGGATGACGAAGCGGTTGAGCACCGTGCCGAAGACCGCGTCGTAGTCGAAGCGGGTGGCCAGCCGCGGGTCGCGGGCAGTCTGATCGGTCTGCTGACCGTAGACCACGCCCTGGTTGAGGTCGGTCGCGCGCAAGCCCCACGTCCGGCAGCCGAACTCGATGTTGTGGCTGTCGTGCACCTTCGTGAGGTGGTAGAACGAACCCGGTTTCTTGGGGAACAGCACCCGGTCGGTGCGGCCGTTGTGCTCGACGGTGAGCCAGCCCTCTTCGATGTCGATGTTGGGGGTGCCGTACTCGCCCATCGTGCCGAGCTTGACCAGATGAATATCGCGATCCACCTCGGCGATCGCGAACATCACGTTCAGGGTGCCGACGACGTTGTTGTGCTGGGTATATACCGCGTGTCTACGACCGATCATCGAGTACGGCGCGGAGCGCTGCTCGGCGTAATGCACGATCGCAGCGGGCCGGAAGCGACGCAAGACGTCGACGAGGAACTCGGCGTCCAACAGGTCTCCGACGAACAGCTCGAGACGGCGGCCGGACACCTCACGCCAGGCTCGCACCCGGTGATGCAGCGACTCGATGGGCACCAGACTGTGCAGCCCCAACTCCTCGTCGTAGCCGCGCCGGGCGAAGTTGTCCAGCACGGCGACGTCGTGCCCCCGATCTGACAGGTGCACAGCGGTAGGCCAGCCCAGATAGCCGTCGCCGCCGAGAACGAGGATCCGCACCATGTTTCCTTCCGCCAGCCTCAAGTGGATGCGTTTGCCTATCAGATGAGCCCACCAAACACCAACAACTCCCCCCGGGACGTCTGCGAAGATGACGCAGTGCTCCGACGGCTCGCCCGCTCCCGACTGGCTAGGTTGTTCACCCGGTTCGCAGCGGGCACGGTGGTCTCCACGGCCTGTAGCCAGCTGACGTTGGTCCTGCTGTTCGGGGTGTTCGATGCCTCGGCCGCGGTGTCCGGGGCGGTGGCCTTCGTCGCCGGGGCGATACCGAATTTCCTCATCCACCGGTTCTGGACATGGCGACGCTCCGGGCCGGTGGGGATGCGCCGCGAACTGATGCCCTACCTGGCGGTGATCACTTTCAGTGGCCTGGTGGCGGTCGGCATCACCACCGGCGTTGACTGGCTGCTGGGCGGCGCGATCGCCGACCACGCGTTACGGACCGCCGTCGTCGCGGTCGTCTACGGCCTGAGCTACCTGCCGGTCTTCGTGCTCAAATTCGCCTTGCTGGATCGGTTGGTGTTCGGCATCGAGTCCGACGCAGCCAACGCCGCCGCGCGGCGCCGTCGTATCCGGGACTCCCGCAACCAGGTGCCCACCAGCACCCGGGCGTAGCGAACCCCGTAGACGAAGTTGTTGCCCTTCTTCGTCTTACCGGCGGTGCGCGCGAGCATCGTCATGGGTTGTTCCCGCACCCGGTAGCCGTGCGAGATCACACCGAGCAGCAGCTCAGAGGCCTGGTACTGGGCCTGCGTGAGGGTGACGGTTCCGGTGACTTCGGCTTTCATCGCCCGGAAGCCGAACGAGGTGTCGGTCAACCGCTGCCTGGTCAGCGTGCTGGCCAGCCACGCGAACACATGCACTCCGAGGTGCCGGACGGGATCGGAGGTCTCCCGCCGGCCCAGGGCGCGTGAACCGGTGACGAAGTCGGCCTCATCGTCGATCAACGGCTGCAGCAGCAGCGGCAACTCCGCCATGTCGTACTGGCCGTCGGCGTCGGTGGTGACGATGTAGCGCGCGCCACCGAGCCGGGCCAGCCCGTAGCCCAGCCGCAGCGCCGCACCCTGGCCCCGGTTCGCCGGCATCTCGCAAACCCGGGCCCCGCAGCGACGGGCCACCTCCGCGGTGGCGTCGGTACCGCCGTCGACGACCACCAAGGTGTCCACCGGCAGGCCGCAGCTGATCGGAGGCACCGCGGCGAGTACCGCGCCGATACCGTCCTCCTCGTTGTAGGCGGCGATGATCACCACTACCGGCGCGAAAGCCACCTCGCCGTGCGAGGAGACGAATGCGCTTACCGTGGCGGTGTCGGCAGCATCGGGGTATGGCTGCATCGGCGGGTTCACCTTGCGCCGCGGGCCTGGCCTGCGCAGCGGTCCGGTGAACGCGGTCACTCCCAGCGCTCCCGCCATCGGCAGCAATACCAATCCCGGCAGCTGGTAACGCCAGGAGAACTCGAACGCCGCCGCGGTGATCAGCACTGTGACGCCGAACCCGGAGACCAGCAGGCTGGCCGCGCGAATACCGGACCGGCGGGCGTTGCCGATGCCGAACCCGCCGAGCAGGCCTATCACCAGCCATAAGCCCAGCAGCGGCCCGGGGGTGTACCCGACGGTGAGCTGGTAACCCCGCAGCAGCTCGGCGAGCGTGCCGTTGACCCCGATCGGCACGCCACCGAACTCGAAAGCTCTGGTGTCCACCCGGTCCTGGATGCCCCAGTAGGGGTAGGAGGTCTGGAAATACCACCGCTCGACCGGGACGTCATTCACATCATCGACGCGGACCGGGCGGAAACCCTTCAGGAAGTCCTTGCTGATCGCGATCGCCAGATCGAAGGGCTGATTGGCGAATACCTGGCGGGCGAAGGAAGCTTGGATCGCATCCATCGACTTGTCCGGCGGCAACACGACGGTCTGCGCCGGCGAGGCCAGGTCGTGGACGTAGTAGTCGACTCCGAAGCGTTGCTCTCGTGGCTCGGTCGGGCACACGGCGCGCTCCGACGTTCCCACCGGGATGCGGTCGCAGTCGGCGATGGCCGCGGCGCGGCCGTAAAGCACGCCATCGCTGGCACCGCTGATCCCCCAGGCACCGATGGTGATCCGGTAGTAGCCGGCGTAACCGACGAGCAGCACCGCGAAACCCGCGGCCATGGCCCCGGCCCGCAGCCCGATCCGCCGCCAACCGGTGCGGCTGACCCACAGCGATCCGGCGACCACAAGGTAGGCGAGCGCGGGAACCAGCAGGGCAATGCCGACCAGCCGCACGATGACTGCGAAGCCGATCAGCGCTCCGGCGCCTGCGGCGTGCCACGGGCTGGGCAACCCGCGCCAGGTCAGCATCCAGATGGTCACCACCAGCACCGCCTGGAACCAGACGTCGGGCATGATGTTGTGCTCGATCTGCACCTGGTAGGCGTCGAGCAGCACCGGCGCGGTCGCCAGTGCCGCCAGCCAGCGCCGGGCACCGTGGCGTGACAGCAGCCGGTACATCAGCACCGCGATGCCCAGCCCGAGCAGGTGCTGTATCACGGCCACCCCACGCAGACCACCGAAGGGCAGCAAAACGTTCAAGATGAGGTCGTAGCCGATCGGGCGCAGGCCGTCGGGGCGCAGGTCGTGGATGTTGTCCAGGTAGCTGAAGGAGTCGATGTACAGGATCGCGGGCTGGTAGGCCAGCACGGTGAGCACCCGCCAGCCGGCACCGATCCCGAGCAGCACCACCAGCATCCAATGCAGCCGCAACCACCGCGGCACCCGCGAGGCCACGACGAGGGTGCCGGTATTCGAGGCGCCTGTCTCCGGCCGCGCCAGCAG
>DASUVX010000140.1:0-22589 GCA_036378735.1 Pseudonocardiaceae bacterium
GTTGTCGGCGACATCCGAGGCGGCCTGCTTCACCTGCTGCGCCACCGGCTGCAGCTGCTTTTCGAGCCGGTCTTTCGCCTGCTTGGCAAGCTCGCGCTCCTTGCGGCTCGACTGGATCAGCGATCCCGCCAACCAGCCGCAGCCGAACGCGATCAGCCCGGCCGCCAACGGATTGCCCTGCGCCTTACGCCGCGCAGCTTGCGGCGCCGAGCTGACCGCCTCGACCGCGCTCGACGCAGTCGAGGTAACCGCGTCAGCCGCGCCCGACGCCGCCGACGAGACCGTGTCCGCCGCGCTCGACGCCATCGACGACACCCGGTCAACCGTCGCCGAAGCGGCCGAAGTCGCCGTGTCACCGGCCGTCGACACCGCGTCGTCGGCAGTACCGATGATCTTGTCCTTGACGTTGGTCAGCGTCTGGCGGGTACGGTCGACCCGGCGAGCGACGGCACGGCTCGGGGTCAGCTTCTCGGTGAGCGCGGTGACATTCGCGGTCAGCTCGTTGCGGGTGTGCTCGATCTGGCGGCGGATCTGGTCGGGATCACTGGCCATCGTCATCGTGGGCTCCTATTGCCCGGCAGGGCGTCCGGAAGTTCTTTGAGCGTGTCGACGGTGCGTTGCGGCACGGGATGCACCCGGCGCAGCTGGGCACGGCCGACGGCGTAAAGGACGGCGGCGACCAGCGCCCAGAGCCCGGCGACGATAAGTGCGGCTCGGCCCGGGTGCATGACGTTGGCCAGGGCCGCACACAGCGCAACCGACAAGAACAGCAGCGTCATATAACCGGCGAAACCCGCGCCACTGAGCGTGCCGGCGGCCTTGCCGCTGTTCACCACTTCCTGTTTGAGCTCCGCAGTCGCCAGTTCGAACTCCTGACGCATGAGAGTCGAGAGGTCTCGTGTCACGTCACCGATCAGCTCGCCGATCGAGGCGTCCGCGACTTGTGGGGTCTCCGGGGCAGCCCGGACCGCAGGGCTCACCAGGTCACCGGCCGGTCGGCATAGCTATAGCTGTAGTCGTCGTCCGGATAGCGCGACTCGCGTTCGGTCGGTTCCGACGCCGGCTTGGCGGCGCTGCTGTCCGAGGAGGTCACCTGCTGTGCTGGCGGCGTTGCCGGCGTCGCTGAACGGTTGTCATCGGGCTGCCGGGTCGCTGCCACACCGGCTCCGGTAAGCCGGCCGGCCACGACGCCCGCCAGCGCCGCACCGAGCAGGAATACACCCGGACGGCGCCGCGCAAATGAGCGCACCTCCTCGAGCAGATCGCTTGGCTCACGGTCATGCAGCCAAGAGGCAAACTGATGTAATTGGTCCGCGCCCTGACGGGTCAATTCCCCCACTGTGTCGGAGCCGCTGTTATGAGCCAACTCCCGCAGCTCGTCGGCGACGGTGGTAAGCCGAAGCGCCACCTTCTGCTGCTGGAACACCGCCTGGTCGTGCAGCTGCTGGCGACCCTGCTGCAACAGGCTTTCGGTCTGTTGCCTGGTCTGTCCCGCCACTTCTTTCGCCTGGTCCAAAGCCGCCTGCGCGACGTGATCTCCCGCATCCCGTACCGACTGGCTGACGCCGGCAGCTTCGTTGCGCACCGCGTCGCCCGTCGCGACCGAGCCTGATCGCCCGCGCTGTGTCGCGGACTGGGTGCGTTGTTCCTCGGTCACAAAGCCTCCCTTGATACCCGTCGTCGCGGCCAGAAATACCCGTCAGGAGGGACTTTTAAGCCTTTTCAACTGTGCGAATGAGGAAGGTAATTAGCGCGCACCACTCACCCGATTCGGATTACCGCCGACTATCCAGCAGACTCGCGGTCGGGGCTGGAGGCTTGCGCCCAGAACCGTCGCGGGATCCGGCCGGCCAGCCGGGCGTGCCGGCCGGCCTGCACCGCCATCCGCATCGCTTCGGCCATCCGCGGCGGGTCCTCCGCGCGGGTCACCGCCGTGGCGAGTAGCACCGCATCGCAGCCCAGTTCCATCGCTTGGGCCGCCTCTGAGGCGGTGCCGATCCCCGCGTCGAGAACCACCGGCACCGTGGCCTGCGCCACGATCATCTCGATGTTGTGCGGATTGCGGATGCCCAGACCGGTACCGATCGGTGAGCCCAGTGGCATCACCGCCGCGCATCCCGCATCGGCCAGCCGGCGGGCCAGCACCGGGTCGTCGTTGGTGTACGGCAGCACCGTGAAACCGTCGTCGACAAGCTGTTCGGCGGCATCGAGCAGCTCGATCGGATCGGGCAGCAGGGTGCGGTCGTCGGCGATGACCTCAAGCTTGACCCAGGACGTCTGCAGCGCTTCGGCCCCGAGCGCAGCGGTGAGCACCGCCTCGGCGGCGCTGCGGCATCCTGCGGTGTTGGGCAGGGGTTCGATGCCATGCCGCGTCAGGACATCGAGGACGCCGGTGCGCGAGCCGGTGTCCATCCGGCGGATCGCGACCGTGGTGAGCTCGGTCTGCGCGGCGAGCAGCGCCCGTTCCAGCACGGCGAGGTTGTCCGCGCCGCCGGTGCCCAGGATCAGCCGCGAGCCGAACTCGCGCCCCGCGATGATCAGCGGATCGACCGAAGACCTGCGTGCAGGGTCGAGCATCAATCTTGCCATCTGTGTCAGCCTCCCTGCACTGCGGTGACCACGTCGATGGATGCGCCGGCCGGCAATGCCGTGCCTGCCCAGCGCGCCCGGGGCACCACCGCACCGTCGAGGGCTACCGCGACCCCGCGCGGCGGCGCACCGAGCCGGTGCAGCACGTCAGCCAAAGTGGCGCCCTCGGGCAGGTCCCACGGTTGCCCATTGACCGTCACCGTCATGACGCGCTCCGCACGCAGAACCGGTCCGGCGCGGCCGGCGTGGCCTCCTGCGGCATGTGCTCATTGCGCAGCAGCGCGACAATCGCATCGGCAGTCAGCGGCGCCAGCAGGATGCCGTGGCGATGGTGGCCGGTTGCGGCCAGCACGCCGGGTTCCAGCTCTCCGATCACCGGCAGGTTGTCCGGGCTGCCGGGGCGCAATCCCGCCGCCGTTTCCTCCAGCGCGTATTCCGCAATAGCGGGCAGCACCCGCTCGGCGTCAGTGAGCAACTCGCGGACTCCACCAGCGGTGACCTCGGTATCGAACCCGGCCTCTCGCTGGGTGGCACCGAGCACCAGCCGCCCGCCATCACGAGGCACCAGGTAGCACGTCCGGCCGCCCACGATCGCGCGGACCGTCTGCGACGGTGGCGCCAGCGTGCCCCGGCGGCACCGCAGCCGAAGGATCTCTCCCTTCACCGGCCGGATCACCCGGGCGAGCATCGGATGCAGCGCCGCGCTGTAGGCGCCGGTGGCGAGAACCACGACCTCGGCGACCGGCAGCTGCGTGCACCGATGATCGCGGAACTGCACCCCGGCGTGGCGGCAGGCCGCCAGCAACGCGTCGAGCAATGCCCGGTTGTCCACCGACAGGTCCCCGGGCACCGACAACGCCCGGCAGACCTGCGATCCCAGCGATGGCTCGACCTGGCGCACCTGGCGGCCGGAGAGCACCTCGACGGCCCGTCCCTGCCGGGACAGCTGCTCGCCGATCCGATCCAGTTCGGCGCGGTCACCAGGATCCACCGCCACCACAAGGGTGCCGCCGGTCCGCAACCGGGGGTCGATGCCGTCCCTGGCGAGTGCGGCGGCGAAGCCCGGCCAGCGCTGCAGCGACGCCGCTCCCAGCGCGAACACTTCCGGCTCGACCGGCACCGACTCGGTGACCGGGGCGAGCATCCCGCCGGCGACGCGCGACGCACCCGAGCCCGGCGCAGGGTCATAGACGGTGACCGCGAACCCCGCGCACGCCGCGCGCCAGGCGCAGCTCAATCCGATGACGCCAGCACCGACCACGGCAACACTGCTATCCAAAGACTTCACGCTCCCTGCGCCGGCATGACCCGGATCAGGTTCGACGGTCGGGGTCGCCATGACCCCCTCTCAGCCCGGTGCGGCCCGGGCTCCCGTGCGGACCACTTCCCACCGTACCGCGCCGCCGCGCGGGCGGTCCTCTTTCGCAGTCTGATGCAGACTGCGATCGCAGTGAGGCGCTGACGATTAGGGTGGCGGAGGTGGATGGGGCGGCGCTACGGGGCCGGTTGGACGATGCACGGCTGTACCTGTGTACGGATGCCCGGACAGATCGCGGGGATCTCGCCGATTTCGCCGACGCGGCGCTGGCCGGCGGCGTGGACATCATCCAGCTGCGGGACAAGACGCTGGAGGCGCGCCTGGAGCTTGCTGCCCTGGAGGTACTCGCCGGCGCGTGCCGGCGCCACGGTGCCCTGCTGGCGGTGAACGATCGGGCCGACGTCGCGCTGGCCGCCGGCGCGCAGGTGCTGCACCTGGGCCAGGACGACCTGCCGGTCGGCTGGGCCCGCCGGATCGTGGGCGACGAGGTGCTGATCGGCCGCTCGACGCACGATCGCGCGCAAGCCGCCGCTGCGGCGAGCCAACCGGGGGTGGACTACTTCTGCGCCGGCCCGTGCTGGCCGACTCCGACCAAGCCGGACCGTCCTGCCGCCGGCCTGGACCTCATCCGTACCACCGCGGCTGCACAGCCGGCCCGCCCGTGGTTCGCCATCGGAGGGATCTCGGATGCGCAACGGCTGGAGGACGTGCTGCGGGCCGGCGCGAGGCGGATCGTGGTAGTACGAGCGATCACCGAGGCCGCTGACCCCGAGCGGGTGGCCGCCGCCTTCACGCAGCGGCTGCGGTCCTCGGGCTAGCGCTCGTCGGGTCGATAGTCCTCGCGCTAGCGCTCGTCCCTGGCTTCCCGGCCGGTTACGAGGGTCAGCCCGTAGGACCTCAGCACCTCCTGGATCGGCTGAAAGTAGGACTCGCCGCCGAGCAGGCAGCCCCCGGATCCGCCGGACAGCGTGCCCTGCGCCTCGTGGCCGCTCATGAAGGGTCCCCCGGAATCACCGGCCTCGGCGCAGACATCGGTCTTCGTGAGCCCGTTGACCACGTCGCCGTTGCCGTAATTCACGGTCTCACCCACAGCCTCGACCCGACCGCAGTGGAAACCACTGGTAGACCCGGACAGGCAAACCCGGTCACCCACCGCCGCCGGTGCGCTGCCCGCCACGTTGAGGTAGCCGCTGTCGGCGTCGATCTCGTGGGTCTGCTCCCAGGCCGTTGACGCCACCTCGACCAGGCCGTAGTCGTGACCGGGGAATGCCGACTTGGCAACCGGGCCGATGGGTTGGCCGTCTGGGCCCGACCAGGTGCCACCGAGCTTCGTGCAGTGTCCCGCGGTGATGACATAACGGGTGTGACCCGAGATAGCGTTGAACCCGATCGAGCAGCGCCCGCCCTCGCTGGTAGTGATGGTGTCGCCACCGTGCAGAGCGGACAGCGGCACCGGGCGCGCGCTGACGTGCTGGATCCGCACCGCGCGCATACCGGCGGCGAACGTCCGGGCGGCCTCGTCGTCGGTGGCCGAGACCACCACCGAGTTGGTAGCCGGATCGACGTACCAGCCCGTCACCGCATCCGGGACGCGGTCTGACCGGGAATCCAACTCCGCCATCACCGAATGGAGTATCGGCAGATCGGGCAACGCGGGTGCAGCGGAGGCGGGCAACGCGATGGCAACGCTGAGCGCGACGCCCAAAGCGGCGGCAAGGAGCGCACGACGGCGGCTTCCGGGGGGCACGAGTCGAGTCCTCTCGTTTCAAAACCAATCCCCATCAGTCCCCGACGGCCACTCCACGCTACGGAACAGTTACTCTGCGGTGAAGACACCAATCGGACGGATTCGGTAACCCATACGGTGAGTGTTGATCTCACTACGTGTAGTGCGCAACCGGTGGTCAGGGCCGACGTACTGTACGCAGCCCTGGATGATCGGCAGGCAACACCCGGACCAACACCGTGGCGCTCAGCCCGACGCAGGCCGCGACCAGCGGCCAGCTCAACACCAGCCGGGCGACGCCGAGAGCGACGACCGCACTCACCGCCCACAGCGGGGTGAACACCGCAATCCGGATCAGGTACTGCCCCACCCACACCCAGGAGGCCAGGCAGTAGGCACGCAGCAGGGCCGGATCGTGTCGCCACGAGGTGCGTTGCCCCAGGGCCCCGCCCACGAGCACGCCCAGCAACGGCCAGCGGACCAGCACGCTCAGTGCCCAGACCAACGCGCTCACCATGTTGGACAGCAACTGAGCGAGAAAGAAGTCGGCAGCGCGGCCGGTGTACAGCGCTACCAGCGCTGCCACCGAGACCCCGAGCAAGCCCAGCAGCGCAGCGAGCGGGCGATCCCCCCGGCGCCAGCGCAGCACGGCCACCGCAGCCCCGGTGGTCAGGGCCGCCCCTGCCCCCCAGACCAGCGAGTGACCCGACGCCAGCCATCCCACCACGAATGCGATTACCGGCGCGGTGGCGTCCAACGCCGACCGGCGACCACCGAGCAGCGCTGCCAGCGTCTGCGGGATATCCGAGGGCGGCACGCCTTCCAGGGTGCCCGATAACCCGCAGCACGATGCCGGCCGTTGGATGCTCGGCTGTGCTGGTCCAGCTAGTGAGGCGGCGTCTCGAACCGCCGAGGTGGGCGGTTGGGTCCTCACCAGGACGGGCGCTGTCGTGAACTCGACACCACCGACATTTCGAGCCAACGGGAGGTCGCTAGCGCCGAGTTCACGCCACTCGCCCGCGAATGTGCCTACCCCTGCCCAAGTGTAAGAATTTCGGGGACAAAGGCGCCCTAGCGCGTGGACCGACTCGATCGCCCGGCAAGCTCAGCGAGATACTCGGCGAAGAACCTGGTGTTCGATCGTGCTGCCGGCAGGCGGAGACGCAAGCCGATCGGGCCTCACGGACGCTACGGTGGGGTAGGTACGCCTGCCCTACCCCAATTGAGGCCCTCCATGACAGCGACCTCAGAGCCCCCGCAGATCCCAGACACCACCAGGCTGCTGCACGACCTCGAACCAGTGGTCACCGAGAACCTCGATCGACACTTGGCCGCCGCCAAGGAGTGGATGCCGCACGAGTACGTCCCCTGGAGTCTCGGCCGCGACTACGCCGACCTTGGCGGCGCGCCCTGGGACCCCGAGCAGTCGCGGCTTTCGCCGATCGCCCGGACCGCGCTGGAGGTCAATCTCCTCACCGAGGACAACCTGCCCAGCTATCACCGGGAGATCGGGCGCACGTTCGGGCGCGACGGCGCGTGGGGGACCTGGGTACACCGGTGGACCGCCGAGGAGGGCCGGCACGCGTACTGCATCCGCGACTACCTGCTGGTGACGCGCGGGGTCGACCCGGTGGAACTGGAGCGGGCTCGGATGCAGGTCATGCAGACCGGTTACGACACCCAGGAAGCGCCGCTGCTACGCATCCTGGCCTACGTCTCCTTCCAGGAGCTCGCCACCCGGATCTCGCATCGCAACACTGGACGCCACGCCGGAGACCCGATCGCCGAACGACTCCTGAGCCGCGTGTCCACCGACGAGAACCTGCACATGGTCTTCTACCGCAACCTCGTCAAGGCAGCACTGGACATCTGCCCGGGGCCGACGCTGCGCGCGATCACCGACGAGGTCGTCGACTTCGCCATGCCGGGTATCGTCATCCCCGGCTTCGCCCGTAAAGCCGCGCAGATCGCCAAAGCGGGCATCTACGACCTTCGCATCCACCACGACGAAGTGATCTTGCCGCTGCTGCGGCATTGGGCGGTGTTCGACCTGGAGGGCCTCGACGCGGAGGGCGAGAAGGCCCGGATCGAGCTTGCTGAGTTCCTCGCCCAGCTGGACCGGCAGGCCAGCCGTTTCCAGGAACGCCGCGCGCAGTCCCAAGCGCGGGTTGCAGCGCAGCAGTAACCCGCCCGGTCGGGACGTAGCGCACCAGGCTTTCCATGCCGGCCATACCGGGCGACCAACTGTTGCGCTGCGCGGTATCTCGATGAGGCTGAGCTGCTCGCGACGCCGGCAACAGGTGGATCTTCCCCGACCCGCTTGACGAGGGGCGCGAGCCCTGCCCCGGGGTGCGCTACGTCTGTTTCGTGGCGACCGGTGAGGCCACCTCGCGGTTTACCGACGGGCAGATCGTCACCGTCGACGGCAATGCCGGCGTGGTGCGAACGGCACAGCTGCACGAAGGTATCAGCGACCGCGCCCGCCGCCTCTAATTCCACAGCAGGGAACGAGGCCTCCCGAGCAGCCACGGGTAACGGGGACAGGTTGGTGCACCGATGACCACAGCCGTTTCGCGCAACGCCAAGGACCCGTTCACCGCCATCGGTGCGGGTGAGCGCCAGGCCGCCTACGCGGCGCTGGCCGCCACCGGCCCGGTGCACCGGATCACCCTGCCCACCGGTGACCCGGCGTGGTTGATCACCGGCTATCACGAGGCCCGCCAGGCACTGCACGACCGGCGGCTGGTCAAGAGCGAACGGGTACTGACCACGACCGGCCGGGGCGTGGTGGCCCCCGATGTGCTCACTGCGATGACCAGTCACATGCTCAACCACAACCCTCCGGACCACGCCAGGCTGCGCCGGCTGGTCGCGAAGGCATTCACCCGCCGCCGCGTGGAGCAACTCGCGCCGCGCATCCAGCAGATCACCGACGAGCTGCTCGACGCGATGGCCGGCACGGCGCAGGTCGACCTGATCGACTCGTTCGCCTACCCGCTGCCCATCACGGTGATCTGCGAGTTGCTCGGTGTGCCGGCCCAGCGCCGCCCGGAGTTCCACGACTGGTCTTCCGTCGTGGTCACCGGGGTGCTGGCCGGCCTGGAGCTATTCAAAACGGCGAGCGTCGCCATGGTGTGCTTGCTGCGTGAGCTGATTGCGGCCAAGCGCGCCGCCCCTGCCGATGACCTGCTCTCCGCGCTGGTGGCGGTCCGGGACGGGGCAGATCAGCTATCCGAGGACGAGCTCACCTCGATGGCCTTGCTGCTGCTCGTCGCCGGCCACGAGACCACCGTCAACTTGATCGGCAACGGGGTGCTCGCGCTGCTCACTCACCCCGAGCAGCTGGCGCTGCTGCAAACCCGACCGGAGCGGCTCGACGCCGCGATCGAGGAGCTGTTGCGCTTCGACGGCCCGCTGCAGGTGGCAACCTTGCGCCTGACCACCGAACCGGTAGTTCTCGGTGGAGTCGCCATCCCGGCCGGGGACATCGTCGTCCCCGCCCTGCTCGCCGCCAACCGCGGGCCGGCCTGCGTCACTGACCCCGACACGCTGGACATCACCCGCACGGACAACCCACACCTGACCTTCGGCCACGGCATCCATCACTGCCTGGGCGCACCGCTGGCCCGGCTGGAAGGCCGCATCGCGCTGGGCAGCCTGCTTGCCCGCTTCCCCAGGCTGCGTCTGGCCGTGCCGCCCGAGGAACTGGCCTGGCGGCCCAGCGTGCTCATGCACGGTCTCGCAGCGCTTCCCGTCACACTGGAGTGACGCCAGGCGGGGGCTGACGGCGCCGCGCGCGCTCGATCTGCTCCAGCGCGTCCATCTCAGCGGCCTGTTCCGGCGTTGGGGCGGTGCCCCCGAGGTGTGCCGGCATCCACCAGGGGTCGGTGCCGGGCCGATCCGGATAGCGCGCGCGGGTCGCGTCGAGCAACCCGTTCATCACCTCGACAAGCTCGGCGTCGGCCGCTGGGCCGCGCCCAGGCCGCAGCGGTGCCCCGATGGTGATGCTGACGGGGATGTGCCGCCCGCCGCTCAGGGTGGGCTTGCGGCCCTTGGTCCACACCCGCTGGCTGCCCCACAGCGTCACCGGAATCAGCGGGACACGTGCCAAGCGTGCCATCCGGGTGGCGCCGGATTTGAACTCCTTCAGGCAGAAACTGCGGCTGATCGTGGCCTCCGGGAAGATTCCCACCAGCTCGCCTGCCCGCAGCGCCTCGATGGCGTGCCGGAACGCAGCCGCCCCCGCCGCACGGTCGACGGGAATGTGGTGCATCGCCCGCATCAACGGGCCGGTCAGCCGGCTGGTGAAGACCTCCTGCTTGGCCATGAACCGCACCAGCCGGCCCTGCTCACGCCAGAACGGGGTGCCGGCCAGCGCGAAGTCGAGGAATCCGGTGTGGTTCATCACCACCACACCGCCACCCGTCGCCGGGACGTGCTCCTGCCCGGCGACGTCGAGATGCAGGTCCAGCGCCCGGAACAGGGCCGCCACGACATGTGCCACGCAGCGGTAGGCCCGATCGGTCATCGGCTCACGCTACCTGCCGCTATCACGAGATCGGGCCTAGGCGGTAGCGGGTTGCCTGCTCGCGGCCCTGAACAGGCCGCAGCCGAAGATGAAGGTCGCCACAGCGGTGATCAGGTGCAGGAGGTTGTCTCCCGACGCCCCACCGGGGATGGACAGCAAGGAGAACAGGCCCAGCCACCCGAGCACGGTGGTCAGCAGGCAGATACCGCCGATGGCGATGTTCATTCCCTCGCTACCGGCGGGAGTGAGCGCGAACGCCGCCAACAGCCAGAACGCGCCCAGGGCGAGATGCACGATGTTGTGGAACGGGTTCACCATGAACAGTCCGAACAGCGCGTGGTTGGTCACCTCGGTGATGTTGCTGAATCCCGTGATGAACAACCCGATGATCCCACCGACGAGATAGCTGATGCCGGCGATCAATGAGAAGCTCTGCTCGGGTGTTCTCGGTGCCTTGCTGCTCTGGATCTTGATCCCGAACTTGTCCTCGGCTGTCACCATCGACATATCCAGCCGGCTGCTCTCGGCCCGGTTGTCAATCCCCGCTAGGGCGGGCCGTGCATGACGAACCTGGGACGTCCAGCTGGTCCAGACCAGCTGCGGCACCGATCGGCGGTAGCTGCGCAGGTAGCGGCGCCGTTCCGCCGGATCTGCGGTCTCGGCGAGGCAGGAGGTCACCTCGGCCCGCCACGCGGTGCCTTCCTCGCGGGGCAGCAGGCCGGGGATCCAGCCCAGCGATGTGGGGGCGGCGAAGTCGGCACCACCTGTGAGGTGCGCACGGCGATGGCCTCGCAGGACCGCGCTGTCGCTGGCCACGAGTGCTCGCTGGCCGCTCATGCCGAACCTCCCTCAGTCGTGGTAACTGCTGACGGGCTGGGAGGCGCGAGCAGCCGGCTCAGACCACTGCGGTCCCGACCGCGTTGCAGGGCATGAAGGGCGCGCGCCTGGCCTTCCGTGGTCAAACGGTAGTACCGCCGTGGCGGCCGGCCCTCGGCACGCGCCGGCTCGGGGTCCTCCCACCGGTCGCTGACCCATCCGGCACCGCGCAACCGTTGCAGGATCGGGTAGATGGTGCCCGGTTCCAGCCCGCTCGCGCGCACGATCTCCAACCCGTACAGCTCGGCGTCGGGCCGCTCGAGCAGCGCCCCCAGCACTGCGAGCACCCCCACCGTCATCCGCACGTATCTAACGCTATAGATCTCATTCCCGACATGGAGACATATCGGGGTGAACAGGGGCCTGTTCACCCCGATATGTCTCCATGTCGGGGTGGAGGGGCTAGCGGGAGGAGGATTTCGAAGCGGCAGCCGGGGCCGTGATTGCGGGCTTGGATGTGGCCGTCGTGGGCTTCGACGAGGCCGCGGGCGATGGCCAGACCCAGGCCGGCGCCGGGCTCACCGGGGGGGGCGGGGGTACGCGCGGGGTTGCCGCGGTAGCCGACGTCGAAAACGCGTTCCAGATCAGTTTCGGGGATGCCGCCGCACCCGTCGTCGACGCGTAACCAGGCCTGCCCCTCGCGGGCCCCGGCGGCGACCACCACGGTGCCGTCCGGTGGCGTGTGCCGGATCGCGTTGGACAGCAGGTTACGCACCACCCGGGCCAGCTCCGGGTCGCTGCCGTGCACGATCGGCCAGTCGCTGCCGGCATCGGCCTGCAGCCGGACGCCCTTACGGGCGGCGGTGACAGCTTCGGCAGCCAGCGCCTCGGAGACGACCTCGCCCAGCGGGATGGCAGACAGGGTCAACCGCAACGCGCCGGAGCTGATCCGGGACAGTTGGAACAGGTCGTCGACCATGCCGCTCAACCGCTGCGTCTGCTGGCCGATGCGCTGCGCGTAGTGGGCCACTTCAGCCGGCTCGGTCACGACGCTGTCGGCCAGCGCCTCGGTCATCGCCCGGATCCCGGCCAGCGGGCTGCGCAGGTCGTGGCTGATCCAGGCGACCAGCTCGCGCCGCGCCGACTCCGCGGCCCGATCCCGGGCGCGGGCTTCGGCCTGCCAGGTCAGCTCCTGCGCGATGCCCCGGCCCAGCAGCAGCCCCGCCGGCACGCTCACCGCCGCCACCGCGGCGGCCACCGCCAGCTCGGTGCTCAGCACGGGGGTGAACATCCACCCGTTGACGCCGAGCACCCCGGCCAGCGTCGCGGCCACCGGTACCAGCACCAGCACCGTCACCGCGGCAGTGATCGAGTACCGGCGCATGCGATGCAGCAGGAGCGCCCCGAGCAGTGCCACCGGCAGGGTGCACAGCAGCGCGATCGGGCCGACGTGGCGCAGCTCGTCGAGCACCGCGCCTCACTCCCCTGGGCTGATTGCGCGGTCGTAGCGGTAGCCCACACCCCACACCGTGGCGATCCGCCGGGGCGCGGTGGGATCGGCTTCGACCTTCTCCCGCAGCCGCCGCACGTGCACGGTCACCGTGGAGTGGTCGCCGAAGGTCCAGCCCCACACCTGTTCGAGCAGGTCGCTGCGGGTAAAGGCCTGACCCGGGTGCCGGATGAGGAAGGCCAGCAGGTCGAACTCGCGCACGGTCAGTGCCAGCTGCCGGCCGCCCAACAGGGCGCGACGGCCGGCGATGTCAACGACCAGCCCGTCGTCGGTGATCGGGGGTAGCGCGGTCACCGGCTGCGGGGCGCGAGCCCGGCGCAGCACCGAGGACACTCGCAGCACGAGCTCGCGGGGGCTGAACGGCTTGGTGATGTAGTCGTCGGCGCCGGTTTCCAGCCCGAGGATGCGGTCCTCCTCCTCGCCCAGGGCGGTCAGCATGACCACCGGCACCGGGCTGGCCGCCCGCAGCCGCCGGCACACCTCCAGACCGGGCAAGCCGGGCAGCATGAGATCCAGCACGACCAGGTCGGGCGGGTCGACTTCGGCAGCGCGCAGCGCCTCGGGCCCGTCCCCGACGAGCGTGACGTGGTAGCCGGCGCGGCTCAGATAACGACCGACCACATCACGCACCAGCACATCGTCGTCGACGACGAGGACACACTCCGCTGCATTCATGCGGCATCCTCTGGCTTCGTGGCGATGCGCGCGGTCAAGGTGGCCGCGGACAGGCCGAACAGCACCACGGTCACCGCCAGCCAGTGCCGGAAAAACGGCTGATCCGACAACCCGGAGGCGGCGTGGAAGGCGGTGGGCAGTTGCAGGATCAGCGGCGACCACACCAGCAGCAGCAGTGCGGACACCACCGCAGGCACCCGCAGGTAGTTCAGCCATCGCACGCCACCCACGCACGCCAACGCGGGATAGCGGCGCAGCAGCAGGACCAGCACCGCATCCAGCCCGGCGTAGAGCGGGAACAGCACCAGGTCGTGGATGACAGCGCTGCCGACGAACCAGGCACCGATGCCGACCGGGTTGCCGGCCAGTAACCGGATCGCGGCGTAGCCGGCCACAGCGAAGCCGGCCAGCAAGGCCAGTAGCTGGATGGACTCGCGCCGGGCCATCGCGCTCACCCGACCAGGAACGTCATGCCGGTGACCCATTTCGTGTTGTGCACCCCAGGTATGGCCGGCACCACGATCCGGGCCGGGAAGCCGTGATCGAGGGACAGGTCCGCGCCGTTGACCCGCAGCGCGAGCAGGGCGTCGGCGGCCCGCACCTGCCCGGCGGACAGGGTGACCGTGCCGAAGCCGCCTCCGCGCTGCAGTGATTCGACGAACAGCTGGTCGTCGGGTGCTGCCCCGGCGAGGTCGGCGAGGTCGGCCAGCCGCACCCCGGTCCAGGTCTGCACGCCGGTGGACCAGCCCTCCACGCATGCGATCGGCAGCCGGGCAGTGTGCTGCGGCAGGGCGAGCAACTCGGCCCGGGAAAACAACTTGGACACCGCGCCGTTGACCTCCAACCGCCACGAGTCATCGACGGGTCCGATACCGGCCATCGCAGCGGTCTTGTTCACCTGGAAATCATTCGGGCCCGATCCCAGCTGCAGGCCGCGCGGTGCCAGCAGGGCGGTCGACCGGGCCGCCCCACCGATGGTCTGGCCCACGGACAGCCCCAGCAGCGCCAGCGAGCTGAATGCGACCATGCCCAGGGCGCCACGCCGGGAGATGGTGGGCGGGGCGGGATCCGGCGACACCAGGTGATCAGGATCGGGGGGCTCCGGGCGGGTGGCCGACAGCGGGGTCCGCAGCTCCCTGATCACGCTGCGGGCCCGCAATGCGGTGACCAGGCGGCGCAGCCGGAACGCCACGTGCACCACGAACGCGGCGATGAACACCCACGCCCCGTAGTAGTGCGCCTGGTAGAACACGAACGGCCAGGCATAGTAATACTGGATGTTCATCACGCCGGTGACCAGCTCGAACACCGCGCCACCGACGAGCAGCAACAACGACGCGCGGTCGGCCAGGTGGACCAGCGACCGCGCCGGTGGCCACTCGAACAGTTTGGGCAGCACCGACCACAGCTTGGCCAGCACGATCGGGATGAGCACCAGGCCGAGGGTGACGTGCACACCCTGGTTCACCCAGTACAGCCAGGACGGGCCGGCCGGCCAGGTAGGCAGCCAGGAACCGAGCAGCCCCTTGCCCGGCGTGGTGTCGTTGCCGGGCGCCAGGTTGGGGTTGTAGGCAGCGTAGGACGCCAGACCGGTGAGGAACATCAGCGTGATACCGGGCAGCAGCGCCACGCTGAGCACCGCGGTAAACCACGGCCCGCGCAACGGGCTGCGCCAAAACCGGGCCCGGAACGGGCCGGGCGGGGGATGCTCGGCCACCCGGCGGACCCACCGATCCAGCACGGTCACGCTTTCACGCTAGCCGTCCAGCAACGTGCTGAGGCTTACCGTCCGCTGACATGACGCAGCTCGACGAAACAGCGACCGGCGTGGTAGCGGTCGGCGACCTGAAACCCGGCCAGTGCGGCCAGCGCGGCGAGTACCGGCAGCTCGGCGATCGCCCACGGGAACCAGGGTCCCGCAACGCAGCCGGCTACCTGCAGCCGGGCAGCTCCCCGCCACAGCCCCGCCCCGGGATGCTCGACCTCGACCAGCATGGTGCCGCCACGCCGGAGCAGGGCCGCGCAGCGGCGCAGCAGCCGCACCGGGTCCCCGCCGATGCCGATGTTGCCGTCGGCCAGCAGCACGTGGTGCCAGCGTCCCTCGCCGGGCAGGGTGGCGAACACGTCGCGGTGTAGCACCGCAGCGCCGCGGGAATGACATTGACGCACCGCCAGCGGCGAGCAGTCCACGCCCAGCGCCGGTACTCCGCGACCGGCCAGCTCGGCCACCAGCCGGCCGGGTCCGCAGCCCAGATCCACCGTCGGCCCGGTGCAGCGGTTCAGCAGCCAGGCATCCTCGCCGGCCGCGGGAGCCAGCCAGCGCCGCGGAGCCAGCGGAAGGATCCGGCCGTTGTCACCGACGAGCTGGGCGGGCCGGCCAGCCAGCAGCGGATCGAAGACTTCGGTCCGTTCGACGATCACCCGCGGCCGTCCAGGGCAGCCCAGCCGGCAGCGACCGCGGCGGCAAACCTGCCACCGGGTACGGTCGCGGCGACCGCGGCAGCGTCTTCCCAGGTGTCTACATCTGACAACACCGGTAGTTCGGTCACCTGGCAGCCGGCGGTTCGCAACGCGGCCAGTGTCCGGGCGCCAGTGTCCGAGCGCGAGGTCGGGATGTCGGCGATCAGATCGGCCAGCTCGGCTCGTTGCACGCCCAGCACCCACCAACCGCCATCGGCGGCCATCCCGAGCGCGGCGTCCACGCCGTCACCGTCGAGCAGCTCCAGGCAGTGGTTGAGCAGCGCGGTATCGACCTGCGGGGTGTCCATCCCGATCTGCAACACCGGCCGGTGGCCGACCGCTGCGACGGTATCGGCGTAGGCGGCGGCGATCCGCTGGCCCAGCGTGGTCCCGCGCTGCGGCAGCACCGTGGTATCCCGCAGCCGGGCGGTCAGCGCAGCGCCGCCAACCGCGTTGGCGAGATCACCGGCCAGGGCCACCACCGGGATCACGTCGGGCACCGCCAGCACCGCGTCCAGGGTGTCCAGAAAGGCCGCCGCGGCGATCCGGGCGGCCTGGCCGGGGGTGGTTGGCGGGCACAGCCGGGTCTTGACCTTTCCCGGTACCGGCGCCTTGGCCAGCACCAGCAGCGCCGCCCGAGCCCCCTTCACCACCCCCACAACCCCCCATCTTCCCCTTCACCTTTCCCCCCAACCCTTACCTCCCGGTGACATCGGGCAGAACGCGGAGAGGATCGCGTCGGTGAGTTGGGTGGGTTGCAGGGTGAGGTCGAGGGTGATGCCGGGCTCGTCGGGCGCTAGGGGTTCCAGGGTGGCGTATTGGGAGGCCAGCAGCTCCGGAGGCATGAAGTGACCGTGCCGACCGGCCAGGCGTTGCGCGACCAGCTCGCGGGGCCCTGCCAGGTGCACCATGCGCACGCCCTGACCCGCGCCGCGCAGCACGTCCCGGTAGGCACGCCGAAGCGCCGAGCAACTCACCACGGCGCACTCACCACGGGCAGCCCGCTGGCTGAGCCAGGAGGCGATGGCCGCCAGCCAGGGCGCGCGCACCGTGTCATCGAGCGGGTGCCCGGCGGCCATTCTGGCGATACTCGCCGGGGAATGGAAGTCGTCGCCCTCCGCGAGCGCGCACCCGGTCCGGCTGGCGATCAGAGCGGCGACGGTGCTCTTCCCGGAACCGGACACACCTATGATGACGAGCTGCAGCGACGGTGATCCCCCGCGGGATCCTCCGGAGGAGGGAGGTGCCTTCGCCATACCTCGCCTATCGTGCCGGTATGGCACCTCCGAGTGTGGCATCAGAAAAGACCCCCGCTGCCCGGCCCGCACCCGACCGTAACCTGGCACTGGATCTCCTGCGAGTCACCGAGGCGGCCGCGATGGCGGGGGGCCGGTGGGTCGGCCGACGCGACAAGGAAGGCGCCGACGCCGCCGCCGTAGCAGCGATGAGGGCCATGATGGGGACCGTCGCAATGGATGGCGTCGTCGTCATCGGCGAGGGCGAGAAGGACGACGCGCCCATGCTCTACAACGGCGAACGGGTCGGCGCGGGCACCGGGACACCCTGCGATGTGGCCGTCGATCCCATTGACGGCACCACGCTGACGTCCAAGGGCATGGGCAACGCGGTGTCGGTGCTCGCGGTCGCCCCTCGAGGTGCCATGTATGACCCGTCGGCGGTGTTCTACATGGACAAGCTCGTCGCCGGCCCGGATGCGGTGGGGGTGGTCGACATCCGGCAGTCCCCGGAGGACAACATCACCGCGCTGGCCCGCGCGAAGGATTATGCGCCTGAGGACATCACGGTCTGCATGCTCGACCGGCCCCGGCATGACGAGCTGGCCCGCCGGGTGATCAAAACCGGCGCGCGGATCAAGTTCATCACCGACGGTGACGTCGCCGCGGCAGTGCAGGCGGCGACCCCGGATTCGGGCGTCGACCTCATGCTGGGCATCGGCGGCACCCCGGAGGGCGTGATCACCGCGTGCGCGATCCAGTGCCTTGGTGGCCTGCTGCAAGGGCGGCTGCATCCGCGCAGCGACGAGGAGCGACGGCGCGCTGACGAAGTGCAGCTTGATCTCGACGCCGTGTTGACCACCGAGGACCTGGTCAGCGGCAACGACTCGTTCTTCGTGATGACGGGGATCACCGACGGTGAGTTGTTGCACGGGGTGCGCTACGGGCGGCATCGCGCGATCACCGAATCACTGGTGATGCGCTCCCGCAGCGGCACCGTCCGGCAGGTCCGCAGCACCCACCACCTCGACAAGCTGGAGCTCTACAGCATCGTGGACTACCGCCACGCCGGGAGCAGCTCCTAGCGCTTCTTGCGGCGCAGCGCCGCGCCACCACCTTCGATGCCCGGATGGCGCACATGCCAGCCGTGCTCGTACGGGCACCGGAAACGCTGTAGGCGGCGGCCCGACGCCGCCACCAGGCAGTTGGCCGCCGTCAGCGTCAGGATGGCCCGGTGATCGCAGCACGGACACCTGGGTGCCATGCTGTAACTCAGCCCGATCACCCCGGCAGCGTAACTCCTTACAGACCGGAATCAGCGCAGCCGTCCCAGCCTCGCCACGTTGGCCGCCGTCAGCCGTTGCGGCTGGGCGGAGAGCGCCGGTTGAGTTCGGCAAGCATCCGGTTGTAGGCCACCCGGGCCGCTTCGTCGTCGTCGACGTCCGCACTGGCCCCTACGGTGTCATAGTCCGCACCGGACGCCGATCCGATCCTGGCCAGCGACTGGCGGCGGGCCGCCTCCAGCCAGTCACCAAGCCGAGCCCGGGAGCCGGTCGCGCTCCACTGGGCGACCACGGCGAGCATCAGCAGCATCATCAGCCCGTCGCCGACCACCCACATGATCGCCCCGGACCAGTTCTGGTCCTCCAGCAGGGTGGGTCCCCAGCCGGGGCGCATCAACGCGGTACTCGGCGCCAGCGGGTACCCGGTGAGCATCAGCGCCACCCCTACCAGCGTGTCGGCTCCCATCGCCACGGCGAGCAGCGCGAACCGGACGATGTGCGGCACGGACCACGGGCTGGCCTCCGAGCCGGCCAACGGCCAGAACAGCAGGTAACCACTGACCAGGTAGAGGATCTGCTCAAGCTGATGCACCGCTGGCTGGGTGGCCATCAACTCCGGGAAACCGGTCAAGTGCGTAGCCACCAGCACGCCCGTGTACAAGCCCGCCGCCAGCACGGGAAACGTCAACCAGCGCATCAGGCGGCCACCCGGCACCCGGCCCCAGATGAGGCGCACCGGTTGACCCCAGACCAGCAATATCGGCACGACCATGATCAGCAGCAGGTGCTGGATCATGTGCACCCACAGCAGGGCATGCCCGTAGACCTCGATGCTGCTGTGCACCGACAGCAGCAGCACCGCCACGCCGGCCAGCCACGACACCGTCGCGTGCAGCGGCCAGCCGGTCGCCGCCGTCCGGGCCCGGCGCCACACCGCGGTCAGGTAACCGACCACGGCGAGCGCCGCCAGCACGTCGAAGATCGGCGCCGACGTCCATGTGGTCAAGGCGGTATGCCAAGTCAGCGGCGGGATGTCCGTGCTCCCCTCTCCAGCAGTGGCCAGCCACCCTGAGCCTACGCGCCGGCCCGCTGCAGTAACGGACCCGCTGAGCCCGCTGCAGGCGGGTTCGCGTCAGGCGGTGCGGCGGTGATGGTGGGCGGTAGGGGGAAGGGTTTGGATGGGGGTGGGGGTTTCGGTGGCAGTGGGGGATTTGCGGGGTGTTGATCGAGGCTGGCGCCGGGGAGGCACGCCGGGCACCGTTCCACCGGCGGGGCCGGGTAGCCGGTCCAGCGCGATCACCAAGACGAGACCGAGCACCACCAGCCCGTGCGCCAGCAATCTCGCCGCATCGACGCCGCCGGCCATCGCATCCATCACGACGAGCGCGGTGAGCACCGCCACGAACGTCACCAACGTGGGAACCATCCCGGACGGCCGTGACGAGCGCCAGGCGACCCAGAGAAACCCGACCCCGAGCGCCAGATTCCATGCGGCGCTCTCGTGCGCGAAGTGGGCTACCGAAGCGCCCTGCAGCACGACACCGCCGTGCCCGCTGTTGTGTGCTCCGATGATGCCCACCAAGGCCACTTCGGCCTGCGCGAGACCGACCAGGCCGAGCAGCACCCGCACCGCGGGGACAAGCCGGGGGCGGCGTGCACGGGGCGCCGCCGCGAGGACCGCGTCGACGATGTCCGGCTCGGTGGTGGCGACCGCGGTGCGGGCGAGCCTGGTCACGCGGGCAGCCGCGTCGGCGAAGCGATGGCAGCCCGGGCAGGTTGCCAGATGCTCGTCGACCGCACCCCGTTCCGCCTCGCTGTCCTCACCGTCCAACCGGGCGGAAAGGGCCTCCTTACACTCTGTGCAGTCCACGTGACAATGGTCGCGTACCGGATCGCTGGGGTTCCCGGAAACTTCTTAGTTACCCTTGCCCGCATGGGTGACCCCCGACCTGATGACACGCACGCCACCACGCTCGCGTTAGCCGCGGGTGCTGGTGATCGCGATTCCTTGGCGGCGTTCATCCGGGCTACCCAGCGTGATGTGTACCGGTTCCTCAGCCATCTGTGTGAGCGGGACGAGGCCGAGGATCTCACCCAGGAGACATACCTGCGAGCACTGCGGGCGTTACCGAGCTTCGCCGGCCGTTCCTCGGCCCGCACCTGGCTGCTGGCCATCGCTCGGCGGGTCGCGGCTGACCAGATCCGCCGCAGCTCGGCGCGGCCACGCACCACCGCGGTCGAAGACTGGGACGCCGTCGTGGCGCAGAACCCAGCGCACCGGCGGTCCGCGTTCGACGAGGGCGTCCTGCTCCGCGAATTGGTCGCGGGGCTCGACGCCGACCGCCGCGATGCCTTCGTGCTCACCCAGGTATTGGGTCTGGACTATGCCGCTGCCGCCGAGGTGTGCGGCTGCCCGGTCGGCACCATCCGATCCCGGGTGGCCCGAGCGCGGGAGGACCTGATCCGTGCCATGAACGCACCCGGCGTGCGCGGCCGAAGGGCCACCGGCCCGTAGGTGCGCCAGCCGATCAGGCCGACACTGACCCGAGCGAATCGCGCCACGTCGCGGCGGCGCGCTCGGATTCCGCCCGGTCGGCGCGAGTCCAGCGCACCACCAGGGCCAGCACGGCGATCAGGACCGGCACCTCGCCCAAGGCCCAGCCAAGCACCGCGCCACGGCGCTGGTCGGCCAGCAGGTCGGTGACATACGGCAGCCGCAAAGCGGTATAGAACTGCCCGGCGATGGGTGTGGCACGGCTCAACAACCAGGCGGAAAACCCGGCGTGCAGCGCCATCACGGCGAACACCATCACGATCCGGCCGATCGCCGGCAGCCCACGTTCGGGCAGGCTGTACCCCAGCACCGGCCAGAACAGCGCCAGCCCGGTGCCCAGGAAGGCGGCGTCCATGCCCAGGTGCGCCCAGTGCTCCAGCACGATCGCCCCGAACAGCCCGGTCGGGTAAAGCCCGAACAGCGTCACCGCCACCGCCGTCCAGGCCACTGCCGGGTGGCGGGCGAACCGCACGGCAGGCGCGTCGAGCAGGCTGAGCAGCCGGGTGCGCAGCCCGGCGCTGGTCGCCTCCAGCGCCAGCGTGACGCCGTGCCCGAGAACCAGCAGCACCGGCACCAGCGTGGCGAGCAGCATGTGGGCGATCATGTGCACGCTGAACACCGCGTGCCCATAGCTCCCGAGGCCCGACGAGGTGGCCACCAGCAGCACCGCGCACCCGGACAGCCAGCAGGCGGTTCGCGCCGCGGGCCAGGGCCGCCCGCCGGCGCGCAGCCGGCGCACGCCGAGCAGGTAGCTGACCGCCGCGATCACCGCCAGCGGCCCGAAGACCAGATCGAGCCGCCAGTGCAGCACCAGGTCCGGCGCGGTGAGGTGCGGGGGCAGCTCGTAGCCCAGCAGGTACACCAGGCGGCTGGGCTGGTAGCCCGCCTGCGCCGGGGGGAACAGCCGGGTCAACGCGGTACCCGCCGCAGCAGCA
This sequence comes from Pseudonocardiaceae bacterium, assembly GCA_036378735.1. Lineage (GTDB taxonomy): Bacteria > Actinomycetota > Actinomycetes > Mycobacteriales > Pseudonocardiaceae. The sequence goes on from DASUVX010000140.1 coordinate 21,630, forward strand.
GCGGCCAGCAGCACCAGTTCCACTCCGGCCAGCCAGCGCGCCGCGGCCCGCCTGGGCCGGGCGCGGGCCACCATCCGGGCCCACCGGCCCGCGACGGCCAGGCCGCCCAGCAGCACGATGCTGACCATGCTGGCTAGCACCATCAGCCCGTAGCCGCTGCCGAGCAGGTCCAGCGGGTTGATCGCCAACGCGGCACTCACCAACCCGTAACCGCCGACGAGCAGCAGCGACCACGTCGCGATCACCCCATGGCGGCGCAGCATCGCCGCCGTGGCCGGCTGCCCGCCGGCCAGCTCCACCACCGCGGCCAGGGTGCTGCCCAGCCACACCACGGCCGCCAGTACGTGCAGGGTCAGCGCGTCACCGGCCCAGTCATGGGATTGCTCAGCGTTGGTGGCGGTGGTCAAGGTGACCGGGAGCAGCCCGGCCACGGCGAGTACCAGCAGACCCACCGCACTGCGCCAGGACAGGATCCAACCCGCCCCGAGGGCTACCACGGCCGCGATGACCGCCGCGATCGCCCACCCGGAGGCCTGCTCGACACTGTCGATGCTGGAGAACAGCGCGGTCAGCCGGCCCAGCAGCCGCGCCGGCGGGATGGAGGCGTTCTCCGCGGCGGTGAGCACTGCCACCGCCGTCGAGGCCACCGCCTGCACGGTGGCGCAGCGGCGAGCCATCCGCAGCCCGGCGTAACCGCGCGGGGACACCGTGCCGTACGGGTCGCCGGGGCATAGCACCGCAGCCAGCAGCAGGCTGCCGACGGTGGCGGCGGCGGCCCCCAGCGCGATCACCCGGGCGGCGGGCAGCCCGGCATCGACCACCGGACCGAGGTCGGACAGCCCGTAGAGCGTCCCGACGCTCGGACCGAACATGGCGAGCAACCCACCGGTGAGCGCGGCCACCCCAACCAACCCCGCTGCCACAGCCAGCCACACCCGGCCCCCGGTCCCCGACATGGTG
>DASUVX010000141.1:0-6567 GCA_036378735.1 Pseudonocardiaceae bacterium
TGCATCCAGACTGCGGTAAAGCGAGGACGTCTGGGAGGGCGCCGGTGTGGATGATGGTGAGGCGGTGGGTGGTGCGGGTGAGGGCAACGTAGAGGTCGTTGAGGCCGCGCGGAGATTCGGCGACGATCGCCGCGGGGTCGACCAGCAGCACGGCATCGAACTCCAGGCCCTTGGCCTGCGCGACGGTCAGCACGGTGACCGGCGCGTCGAGATCAGCGTTACTCGCCGCGGGCACCAGCGCGCACAGCTCGGCCAGCTGCGCGTCGGGTCCGAGCACCGCCACCCGGCCGTTGCCCACCGCCGCCTCCTCGGCGACCAGCGCGGGCAGCGCGTCACCGAGCGCCCGAACCGGCACGCACCGGGGCGATACACCGGTGTGGCGGACCGATTGCGGTGGCGTGATGTCGACGTCGATCGCGGCGAGCACCCGGTCGGCCAGCTGCGCGATCTCGGCGGGGTTGCGGTAGTTGACCGTCAGCTGCTCCAGCCGCCAGCGTTGCGCGACATAGGGCCCCAGCACGTCCTGCCACGACCTGGCGCCGGTCCGGTTCCCCGTCTGAGCCAGATCCCCGACCACCGTCATCGAACGGCTGGGGCAGCGTCGCATGAGCACCCGCCACGCCATCGGGGACAGCTCCTGCGCCTCGTCGATGATGATGTGACCGTAGGTCCAGGTCCGGTCTGCCGCGGCGCGCTCGGCGGTGCTTTCGTAGCTGCGGGCGCGTTGCCGGTCAGCCAGCCGGTCGGCGTCGATCAGATCGGTGGCGCGCAGCAGCTCTGGGTCCAGGTCCTCGTCGAGATCCAGGATATCCAGCACGCCCTGCGCGTACTGCAGCTCCGCGCGCAACGCAGCCGCCTCGCGGGCGGCCTCGGCGCTACCGTCGGAGCCCAGCAGCTCGGCGGCCTCGTCCAGCAACGCGACATCGGCGGGTGTCCACACCTGGTCCGGGTCGGTGGCCGGGTCCGGCGCGGGCCGGGCCAGCAGGTCGCGATCCGCATCATCCAGAGTCCGGTGGGTGGCGCTGGCCAGCAGTTGCGGGTCGGCGTAGAGGTCGACCAGTAGCTGTTCCGGCGACAGCGTCGGCCACAGCGACTCCAGCTCCGCGGTCAGTTCCGGGCTGGCTCGCAGTTCGGCGCGGATGTCTGCGAGATCGCCCCGATCCAGCAGCCCGGCACCGCCCAGCAACCCGGCGCCCAACCCGTTCGCAACCTGCCCAGCCAGTGCGGTCACCACCTCGCGGTGGAAAATTCGCTTCGCCTCGTTGTGCGGGCGTCGCGAGCGCCGCGCCCGGGTACGCGCCGGCAGGCATACCGCGCGGTCCAATCTGACGGGCTGTCCGTCAACGGTGAGGTCGACGGGCTCGCTAGGCACCCGCTGGCGGTCCCGGACCGCTGCGGCCACCACTTTCGCCATCTCCGGTCGACCCTTGACCGCGGCCGTCTCGACGGACTCCACGCCGCGGGCGTGCAGCCCCGGGTGCAGCTGCGCCACCGTGGACAGCAGCACGCTGGTCTCGCCGAGGGAGGGCAGCACGTGCTCGATGTAGCGCAGGAACGTCGAGTTGGGCCCGACGACCAGTACACCGCGCTTGGCCAGCTGGCGGCGGTGGGTGTAGAGCAGGTAGGCCGCCCGGTGCAGCGCGACGGCGGTCTTGCCGGTGCCCGGACCGCCCTGCACCACCAGCACCCCCTGCGGCTTGGAGCGGATGATCCGGTCCTGCTCGGCCTGGATGGTCGCGACGATGTCGGACATCCGGCCCGTCCGGCTCTCCGCCAGCGCGGCGAGCAATGCCGCCTCGCTGGTCAGGCTGGTGGTGGCGGTGGATGACGGATCGGCTCCATTGAGATCGAGCACCTCGTCATCGACGCCGAGCACCTTGCGGCTGCGAGTCCGGATGTGCCGGCGGCGGCGCACGCCCTCGGGGCGGGCGGCGGTCGCGGTATAGAACGGGCGCGCCGCGGGTGCCCGCCAGTCGATGAGCAGGGGCTGGTAGTCGTGCTGTTCATCGAGTAGACCCAGCCGCCCGACGTAACGCCGCCCCTGCCCGTCACCGTCGGCCTCGCCATCGTCGCCATCGTCGGCGCCGGAGTGCAAGTCCAGCCGTCCGAAGCACAGGCCCTGCTCGACACCGTCCAGGTTGGCCAGCTGCTGGGAGTACATCGCCGCAGCCGCGTCGCGCTCGGTCAGCGCTTGGGGTGTGCCGGTGGTGGGAGCTTTCAGCACCTCAGCGAGCCGTTGGGCGGTGTACCGGCGGCGTTCGTCGAGATGCCGGTAGAGCAGGCTGAGGTAATCCTGCTCGACCGTGACTTCCGGGTGCGCTACATCGGGGCTGTTGGGCGAGACCGACACGCGATGCATCCACCTTCTGCGACGGGTACGGCGAACGTCACTGCAGCCGACCCAACGTGACCGCCGCTGCCGACATTCCAAGGTATCAAGACCCGCAGCCCCAGGGCGGTCAGTTTTGGCTGCCGCCCACGCCGGGGTGGTTTATCAAGGCGAACAGGTCCATGGGGCTCTTGCCGGCACCGCCCGCATCTCCCCCATTGCCGCTGTTTCCGCCGAGGATGTCCTGGATCCCAACGCTGCGCATCGACAGGACGGTGCGCGCGGGCAGCAACTCCACGTGGTGGCAGGCGATTTCGGCGTCGCTCATCGCGTTGAACATTGATATCTCCCCTGAAGACAAAGGCCCTAAGACAAAACCGAAGTCACCGGCGGGCAGCGCCGGTTCGGCCATCACTTACAGTGCCTAGCCCGGCACGGGGCGGCAATCCGTATCCCTACCTAACTCATGCGGCCTACTACTTAGGTCAGCCGGCATACGCGTGGCCGCTGTAGCGCTCTCCGATCAGCGTGGGCAGCCGGGCCCAGCCAGCCCGGTGTACGGGTGTGACGTGCAGATCGATCAAACCGACCGGGTGGGCGTACACCAGTTCGTCAACGTGGCCCCAGCCCAGCGTGGGCGAGCCTGGCGGGGTGAGCCGCGAAGGCAGCTCGACGACTTTGGTGGTGCGGCTAACTTGCAGCAAGACGCCGCCGAGCTCCGGAACGACCGGGTTCTGGATGATCACACCCTCCATCCGATCCCCGGTTCGTAGCGCCAGTGCGGGAGCCTGCACCAGACCGTCATGCACCGCGATCTGGCGCTGGCAGGGCCACAGTGCAGCGGAAACCTGGTCGGCGAAGACCGGCCGCCCGGCGATCACATCGGTGATCGGTCGTGGCGCGGCCAGCCGCGGCTGCCCGACGGCCAGCCAGCTGCCCGGGCCGGCGACGCGGTCTTGGGCCACCACCCGCACCGCGGTCGGCGCGGCCAGACCGGCGTCGGTCAGCGCGACAGCCACCTCGGTCCAGTCGGCACTGGTGGTGTCGATGGGCAATGCCAGCGTGCGGATGTGATCCGGCGCGTTCAGGTCACCGGCGCCGACCAGCACCTTGAGGCGCTGCGGCTTGGTAAGCGTGCCGCGCAGTGGCACGACGAGCCAGGCGTGTGCCGGGTCGACCTGGCGCAGCGGGTACCAGGGTGTCGCCACCGTGCCCAGACCGGTGCCGCCGGTGACGTCGTCATGCCAGACGGCACTGGCGGCGGCACCGATCGGCACCGGCGTCGTCTCCGGTAGCGGCGTTGCCCGCATGTCACCGGTGAGCGCGGCGACCCCGGCGGGGGACCCGAGACCGGTCCGGACGTCGCTGAGTACCTGCACCGACTCCGCCAGGCCGCAGGGCCGGCCGGTGAGCGCGCGCAGGTTCATCAGGGCGACCGACGTGCCCGGGTACTGGCGCAACGGCGCGATGGTGAACACCACCAGCATCAGCGCCACCCCCAGGCCGGTAGCGGTGACCACTACCGCCCGAGCTGGACCCCGCAGCCACCACCAGCCCACCGCGGCGACGGCCAGCCACAGCAGGGGGTTGCGCAACGCCAGCGGCCCCACGGCCGGGGCGAGCAGGCCCTGCATATACAGGGTGTCGATGTACAGGTGGTTGCCGAATGGCTGCCCCCAGTCGGACAGCGGGCGCCACAGGTTGGGACCGGCGAAGCCCACCGACGCGGCGGCCACCAGCACAGCGCTACCGATGGCCGCGACGGTGGCGCCGGCCCGCCGGGGCAGCGGTGATCGGATCATCGCGGCGGCCAGTAGCGCGGTGGCCGGCGCGGCGACGGCTCCGAAATGGTTGACCCACTTCGTCGGGGTCAGCACCATCAGGGCCAGGCTGACCGCGGTGACGGTAGCCGCGGCGGTCAGCAGTTGCCCGCTGCGCCCGGCGGTACCGCCCCGCCGCCCCGCCCCGAGCGCCACCGCCAGCAGCACGGCCAGCGTCACAAGCACCGGCAGCCGCTTGCCCCAGGCCCCTCGCTCGTCGCTGACCAGCAGGTTCGCGTAATGCAGGTACTCGGCGTACCAGGGGTACTGCCCGTAGTACCAGCGGTGCACCGCGACCGATTCGAGCACGTCGCCCAGGGTGGCGTCGGCGAAACTCACCGGGATCACGATGGACGCCGCTGCCGCGGTGAGCAGGAGCGCACCGACGCGGTGCAGGACGTCGGCCGTGCGCCACCATTGCCACAGCCACGGCAGGCACAGCAGCAACGGTGCGGCGGCGACCACGCCCGTGGGTGATGCGGTGACGGTGGCCGCGGCCATGGCGGCGCCGGTGGCGAACACTCCCACCGAGCGGCGCCGCCGGGCCAGTTCGGCCAGCACGAAGGTCGCCGCGGTGCCCAGTGCGATCAGCGGCTCGGGGCGCAGCGTCATGCCGTAGGGCAGCCACCACAGCAGGTGTGCGGCCGCCACCGCCCACGGCACCGTGCGTTGCCGCGCCACCCGGCCCAGCACGGTCGCAACCAGGACTCGCAACAGCGCGTAGGTGGCCAGCCCGTAGGCCAGCGGCACCAGCCGCATCCAGCCCAGGCTCCAGTTCCCTGCTAGACCTCCCCAGGCCTGCAGGACGTACTGGCTGGCGGAAAACGGGTTCTCGGTGACGTTGAACTGGTAGATGGCATTGCCGATGTAGCCCGACTGCATCGCGTTGCGGGCCATCAGCTCGTACCACGAGTCGTCGATGTTCAGCGGGCCCAGCACCACCCAGGCCAGCGACACCGCGGCCACCACCGCATCGGCCCACGAGGGGCGCGGACGGACCAAGCCCGGTCCGTCACCGCGCCACCACCGCCACGCCAGCACGAGCAGCGCTATGATCGCCAGGCCGTGCGCGATCAGCAGTACCGTCTTTAGTGCCGTCGGGCGCGATTGGTAGCGAGCGTCGGTGTGCAGCTGCACCGCCAGCCCGCTGGTCTGCGTGGCGGCGTCGGTCTGCAGCTCAGCGACCTGGGGCACCAGCAGGTCGGTTCGGATGGCAGCGGCTGTGCCGTCCCGCGACACGCGCACCCCACCGGCATCAGCGATAATCCGATAGGTGCAGGGGCCAGGTGGCAGCGGCTGGCGGACCACCTCGGCACCGGACGCGGTGACCGTCACGATGCCTTGCGCGGTGGACACCACCAAGCCCTCGCCCGGAGCGGTTCCCACGTCGGCGGGCAACGTGCGCAGTGCCTCACCAGCCCCGTCCGGGCGGGCATCCAGCGCCCGCAGCGTCGCACACGGGACGGTCGCGGTGAGCTGCAGCGGGCGGTAGGGCGACAACGGCAGCACCGTGGATACCGGCTGGCGCCCGGCGGGTGGCCAGCTGACCACCGGATCGTCCGCGGTCACCGGGGCGAGCATGACCAGGATCCCCAACGCTCCGGTGATCAGTGCCAACGTGGCGACCATCCAGCCCAGCCCGGATTGAGCTCGGGCATCGCGGGTCGGGTCGCTCGGCACCGCGGCAGCCTAGGGCGCTGCGCCTCAGCGACCGGGATGGGGTAAACCGCGCCCACCCTGCCGCGTTAGCGGATGACCTGGAGGGGCAGGTCGAGGCCGAGCTCAGCCCAGGCCGACTCCGCGGTAACCGTGGTGAGGCCCAAGCGGGTGCCCAACGCCAGGCAGCATCGATCACCCAGCGACAGACCTACTGCCCGGGTGATCGGCCAAGCGGTACCCCGGCTTCGATACCCGCTGCCCGTCGAAGCTGCGCCGGTATTGTCACTTGACCTTGTTCGTTGACAGTCAGCTCCTCACGAGGAAGATCAGCGCTCTGGGATGTCACGATCGAAAAGTATCTGTCACATATGCCAGGTGAACTACCCGGAATCCCCGTGGTAGCTCTTGGCGGCCAGCGTCGGGTGCTGTGCCCAGCCCGCTTGCCGTAGCTGAGTGACGTGCACGTCGACCAGCCCGACGGGATGGTCGTAGATCAGCCGCTCCACCCGGCCCCAGGGCAGGGTGGGCGGTCCGCTGGGCATCAGCCGCGACGGTATCCGCACGGTGGTCGCCGACCGGCTCACCGGCACCTGGGTGCCGCCCCGCCAGACCTCGAACCCGAGGTCGAGGAACCCTCGTCCGAACCCCTCGTCGCTGAGCACCAGCACCTGCGGTGCGCGGGCGATGCCATGCTCGACCCTGACCTGGTCGAGGCACGGCAGCAGGGCCGCGGTGAGCTGGTCGACGTACACCGGGCGC
>DASUVX010000142.1:0-5990 GCA_036378735.1 Pseudonocardiaceae bacterium
GCGAGCTACGTGACGGCCGACCTGGCCACGATCTATGAGGTGGAGCATGGCAACGTCAGCGTGGGTGGTGGCCCGGTGACCGCATGGGTGCTCCGAACCACCACCACCTTCCGGCGCGAGGGCGGCGCCTGGAGGGTGGTGCACCGCCATGCCGATCCCATCAGCACGGCGAGTCCCGAGGGCCCGCTGCGCACGCGTTAGGCATCTGCATGGTAGACGGGCGGCAACGTGACTAATCCCGTGACTACCGAGTTGGACTCGCCGCTCCTATGAGCGCCTAACGTGCAAGAGGGCCCCTGAACCTGCTGATCAGCGGCCCTCTGAGGTAGTAGCGGGGGGCGGATTCGAACCGCCGACCTCTGGGTTATGAGTCGGCACGCAGCCGTCTCACGCAGTTCGCGCTCGTACCGCGACGTCCCACCTGGCCAGCGCACCGCCGCCACCCTCGTCTCACCGCTTTCATCGGATATCAGCACGTGACATAGCGTCCTGGTCACAAATCTGGTCACCACTGCGCATCAGCCTGAGATGGCCCACCCGTTTCCAGCCAGGGATGAGTCCAATGGCAATCGCACAACCTCCGTAGTCACCACCATGTTGCTCACCTGCGGAAGTCCGATAGTCCACGAACGCTCGCCTACGAGGTCGACAACCAGCAGTCTTGGGACCGCGGGGCGTAGCACCCTGGGGCGGCACCACGACAAGGCCGTTAGATGTCACACTGAGGCTATGGCCACGTGTCGCACCCTGACCGCCGCGGTACACCAGGAAGAAGACTGGTACATAGCGCAGTGCCTTGAGGTCGATGTGGCCAGCCAGGGCCGCACCATCGACGAAGCTCTGGGCAACCTCGCGGAGGCTGTCGCGCTCTACCTTGATGAGGTGGATGATCCACAGCGGCACGTGACCGCCACTCCCCTCGTCACCTCATTCCAAGTTTCAGGCGCGGCGTGAGCCCGGCGCTTTCTGACCTACCGCTCCGCAAGATCACCACCGTTATCGAGTCGCTGGGTTTTGTCCATGTGCGCACGAAAGGCAGCACGCCGCCTACCGGCATCCAGATGGCAGGGCCGTGGTCATTTCCCAACACAGCACAGTCAAGCGAGGCACGCTTGGCTCAATCCTGCGGCAGCTGGTATCACACCTACCGAATTTCTTGAACTGCTCCGCTGACGACAACGACAACCGAATCCACGCCAGGAACACGACTCGATACGGCACCAAACGAAAACCGCGGACAGTCAGCCGCAGCGGGCGCCTAACTCACCACAACGTCGGCTGTTAGTCCGCCGTGCTCGTTATCGATGATCACGCGAGAGCCCCGGCTTGGAAGGCTGCGTCCAACACGTAGTCGGGGGCGTCGGTCTGCGGCAGGGCCGGGTAACAGGTACCCATTATTGACCGTGGTTTACCGGGGCTGATGACCAGGAAAACGCCTACGGCTCCCGCAACGACGACGCGGCCCGGCTCGCCGCCCGGACCTGGACCGTCACCGCCACCGCCGAAATGGCCGGCCTGAACGTGCTGACCTACCTCACCGCCTACCTCGACGCCTGTGGCCGCAGCGGCGGCAAGCCGCTGGCCGGGCCAGACCTGGAACGATTCCTCCCCTGGACCGCAGACCCCGCTGACCTGCGCGCCTGTGCGCAGCCGCCCCCGCCCGGCTGACACTCCCGCACATCACGACAGCGGCGTCACCACCAGCATCGACCGGCGCCTCCTACCCGCATGCCCGCTCACAAGACTTCCGAGTACTTACCGCGGTTGCGCCTGGGTGACTTTCTAGGCTTACACTTAGGAGTACTGCCTACGAACGATGGCAGACCAGGTTTAGCAGAACAGGTTTACCGGGTCAATGGTAGCCAGTTATGTTAATGCTGACGTCGGAGAGGGAGTGACGGAATGGCGATGTACGAGTTCACTTGAGCCCATGACGAGTGCAGTTCGCACTTTACTTCGCACGACAGCTCTACTTTGAGGAAGATGATCGGTGATCATCTGAGGGACGTGCACAGCGTGCAGGTGCCAAGCCAGACGCTTATGGGCTATCTGGAGGCAACTAGCGTGAGGACGACTGAGGATCGCTAGTTCTTGTAAGTCAGTTGAGATAGCTGCTACCGAGAGGAGGGCTGCGGGTCTCGACCGCTTCGACCATGGCCATGCGCAGCAGCTGAGAGAGCGTCAGCAATGCTCAGACCTCTTGGTATGTGAGGGGGCTGTTGCGTTGGGCGCAGTCAGTGCCGCCGAGGTCGTTAATCGCGGTTGGTCAGATCACCCTGACCAGCTCGTCAAAGGCAGCCGGGACCCGTAGGTTTACCAGTGGATCGTGGGGGTGCGAGCTCGGCGAGGAGTTGTTGCCAGCTTTCTCGCTCGCGTTCCGGCGCTACCAGGGTGCGCAGGGCGGTGCATTGGTGGTGCAGCTCCTGGTACCAGTCTTCGTCGGTCTCGGCGTGTACCAGCAGTTGGGCGAGCCGAGCAGGATCGCCGACGGGAAAGTAGCCGGGGTAGTCGGCGCCGAGGATGCCGACCGTGCCGGGAACGCGGGTGCTGAGGACGGGGACCCCGGCGGCCAGGGCCTCGGAGATCGTGTTAGCGCCGCCCTCGTGCCGGGATGTGAGCAGCACCAGCCGGCTACCGGCCAGCAGCCGCAGAGCCTCCGATCGCGGGAGCTCGCCCACCCGGCGGTAGCCCGGGTTGTCGCGGTTCTCTCGCGCGGCGCGTTCTCCCAGCTCACGGTCGATGACCGTGCCGGCGTGGCGGATCCGGACCCGCGAGCCGGCGGGCAGCAGCCGATCAGCTGACGGCAGCCGAAGGCGCTGTCGCCGGCCGGGTAAGCCGCCACGTCCACGGTGCTGAGGTGTTTCCAGTCCAGGTTGGCATGGCCGGGACCAATCGGCTCATTACCCCAGGGAAACCGTCGCCGCATGGAGCTCAGCCCACCCGAGCCGTCGGGCTCACCGATGGCCGCAGCCTCCCATTCCGCCTCGGTGGGCAGCCGCCGCCCCGCCCAGCGGCAGCACGCGTCGGCTTCGTACCAGCACACGTGGCTGATCGGTCGGTGCGGTTCCAGCGGCACCCAGCGGTCGAGATCCCTGAGTTGTCAGCCACCGGTGTCGCGCTGCCAGTACACGGGCATGTCCGCGGCGCTCCAGCTACGCCACGCCCAGCCCTCGTCAGTCCACAGCTCGCGCCGGGCGTACCCACCGTCGTCAACGAAGCGTGCATACTCGGACTGCGTGACCGGCGCGCGGGCGATCGCGAACGGGACGAGCTCCACCGGGTGCACCCACTTCTCATTGTCGTAGACGAATCCCTCGCCGCGGTCGCCGCCGAGCGGGAAGCCGGTCGCCTCGATCCACATCAGGGCCGATATGTCGACGCCGCAGGTGACCGTGCAGCTCCCCCACCGCGAGCCCGCCGCAGTCGCACACGGACTGCTGGCCTGGGCCGACACCCTCACCCAGGTCACCGCACAAGTCTGGCGGGTCCCGCACGGCGACTCGGTACATCTGTCGATCACCGGATCGATGACCGCCAGTGCCTCGGTCCTGGTCTATGGCGGACTACCGACTCACCGTGGCGGGCTCGGCACTTACTTAACGCCCGGTGCGACGACGACCGTGCCGCTGGCGGCGCTGCGCCACGCGCCACTACCCAGGAGGCCGGCGCCTGATGACCACCACCAATCCCACCCTGCTAGATAGCGCACGGTTGACCCGGGCGCAGCGGGCGACCCTGCCGCTGAGCGCCGACGTTGCCCAGGCGTTGGCCGAACAGCACGGCGTGTGTATCCGGCCGCTGGCCATGCGCCGCATCGACACCACCACCGGCCGCCTCGACATCGTCCCCGTTCCCTGCGGATCCACCCGAGAAGACCAGTGCTCACCGTGTGCGGATAAGGCCCGGCGGTTGCGGATAGCGCAATGCCGCGAAGGCTGGCACCTCGCAGAAGAACCGGTCACCGAGCGGACCAAGCCCACCGAGGAACACCAGGCACTGATGGCTGCCCGGGCCGACCTGCTCGCCGCGTACACCGAATGCAAAGCCCTCGGCGAACAAGAAGACACCGCCGAGCAGATCGCCGAGTCGGTTGCCGAACTAAACACCGAGCTGCGCACACTTGGGGTTCGCGGCCGGCTCGCCCCGCTGGATCCGCCGCCCAGGCCGGTCAAGCGGTCCACCCGGCGTCGGCAAGATACGCCGAACCTTCCTCGCCGACCCATCGAACGCCGCACGATCGGGCAGGTCTTTGCCGGGCGCTACCGACCCTCCACGTTCCTCACCCTCACTCTGGATTCCTACGGGCGTGTCGATGCTGCTGGGGCGGCGGTTGAACCCGACCAGTACGACTACCGGCGGGCCGCCCGAGACGCCATCCACTTCCCGGCGCTGGTGGATCGGTTCTGGCAAAACACCCGGCGCTGTGTCGGGTGGGACGTGCAGTATTTCGGCACCGTCGAACCCCAAAAAAGAGGCGCCCCGCACTTCCACGCCGCCCTGCGCGGCACCATCCCCCGCGCGGAACTGCGCGCCATCACCGCAGCGACCTACCACCAAGTCTGGTGGCCCAACCATGATCAGCTTGTCTACACCGCCGACCGGCTCCCGGTCTGGGACACCCGCGCCAATGCGTTCACCGACCCGGACACCGGCACGCCGCTGTCTACCTGGGAGCAGGCAACTGCAGACTTAACGGAGCCCTCCCACGTCGTTCGATTCGGCGAGCAGGTGCACGTCAGGGCATCCTCGGCGGCACCGAAGAAGCCGGACGCCACCTCGGCTACCTCACCAAATACCTAACCAAAACCATCCACCAGGCCGCCCGCCTCACCGAGCACGCCACCCAGGCCCAGCGGGATCACGCCCGCCGGCTGCACGCCGAACTCCAGGCCACCCCATGCTCGCCGCGCTGTGCGGTATGGCTGCTCTACGGGGTCCAGCCCAAGGGCGCTCGACACTCCATGATCCCGGGACGTTGCAAGGGCAAAGCTCACCGATTGGAACACCTGGGCATCGCCGGCCGCCGCGTCCTGGTGTCTCGCAAATGGTCCAACAAAAACCTGGACGACCACCGCGCCGAACGCGGGGAGTTTGTTCGGCAACTCCTTGAACAGGCTGGCATCCAACCAACCCACGGACCACAAGACGGGCCCTACCAGTGGGAACGACCGGCACCCAACGACCCCGACCTCCCACCCCGGCCAGTGCTGCTTGATCCCAACCGGTCGAAGCAATTGATCTTGGTGTAGGTCGCCGGCGACATCGTCGACGAGGAGCACCAGGTGAGCTGTCAGCGCAGGATGTTGACCGATGCCGACCGGGAGGAGATCTCTCGCGGGATCGCGGAGAATCTGGAGGGCAAGCTGATCGCCGCCTTGATCGGGCGGTGTCCGAGCGTGGTGTGCCGGGAGATCGCCCGCCATGGTGGGCGAGCCGGTTATCGGGCCGTGGCCGCCCGTAGGGTGGCCGCGGAGGCGCGTCGCCGACCCAAGCCTCGCAAGCTCGACGCTGATACGGATCTGCGGGCTGAGGTGGTGCGGCGGCTACGGGCGGGGTATTCGCCGGATCAGGTGGCCGGTCGTTGCGCTATGAGCACCCCGGCCAGCAGGCTCGCTGGGTGTCCCAGGAGGCGATCTACACCTGGATCTATGCCCTGCCCAAGGGCGAGCTGGCGCGGCAGGGCATCCTGCTGCGCACCCGGCGCACCCAGCGCCGGCCCCGCGGCCGTGCCAGCTCACCGGGGGCCCGGATTGTGGGCATGACCAGTATCGATGCCCGCCCCGCCGAGGCCAACGACCGGGCCGTGCCCGGGCACTGGGAAGGTGATCTGCTCATCGGCAAAGCCGGCAAGACCGCCATGGCCACCCTGGTCGAGCGCACCAGTCGCTACACCGTGCCCGTCGCGCTGCCCGCTGGCCGCCGCGACTCCACCACCTGCAACATTTTGATCACTACCGTGGCCGACATGCCCACCCAGCTGGTCAAAACCC
>DASUVX010000143.1:0-3052 GCA_036378735.1 Pseudonocardiaceae bacterium
GGATGGTGTCGCGCAATTCCTCGATCGAGTTGGTCTCGTGCACCTCACCCCAGGGGCCCAGGATGCGAGCCAGTTCGGCGAGGCGGTCGCGGGAAGCGGCGCGATTCTTCCGCGCTTTCGGATTGACGATGACGCCTAGATACATCCGGCGATCCCCGAGTCGGGCGGGATTTCGCTGGTCATCCCAGGCACGATACCCGTGCGTACCGGTGGTCCAGTAACGCTCCCGCACACCGCCCCGGGGTCCGTCGGCCCACCGGCCGCCGTCGCGGTTGCGAAGTTAGGGTGGCTGCCATGGCCGATTGGACCGCAGCAGAGCTGCCCTCGTTCGCCGGACGGACCATCGTCATCACCGGGGCCAACGCAGGGCTGGGCGAGATCACCGCCCGCGAGTTGGTTCGGGTCGGCGGCCACGTCATCCTGGCCGTCCGCAACGTCGACAAGGGTCACGCGGCGGCCGCTCGCATGACCGGCTCGGCAACCGGGAAGGCCGAGGTGCGTGAGCTGGACCTGCAAGATCTGTCGTCGGTGCGGCGCTTCGCCGACGACATCGGCAAGGTCGACGTCCTGGTCAACAACGCCGGCATCATGGCCACCAAACGCTCGGTGACCGTGGACGGTTTCGAGGGCCAGATCGGCACCAACCACCTCGGCCATTTCGCGTTGACCAACCTGCTGTTGCCCAAGTTGACCGACCGCGTGGTGACGGTGTCCTCGCTGATGCACCACTTCGGTTACGTCAGCCTCAAGGACCTGAACTTTCAGTCTCGGCCGTATTCGGCCTGGCTGGCCTACAGCCAGTCGAAGCTGGCCAACCTGTTGTTCACCAAGGAGCTGCAGCGGCGGTTGAACGGTGTCCCCACCTCGCTGCGCGCGCTGGCCGCCCACCCCGGCTGGTCGCACACGAACCTGCAAGGAAACTCGGGCCGCAAGCTGGGTGATGCGGCGGTCCTTGCCGTCGACCGGATCGTGTCCACCGATGCCGACTTCGGCGCTCGCCAGACGTTGTACGCGGTATCGCAGGATTTGCCGGGCGACACGTTCGTCGGTCCGCGATTCGGACTGTACGGCCGCACCCAGCCGACGTGGCGGAATTGGCCGGCAAAGCGCGCCGGCACCGCCACCGCCCTCTGGGAGCTGTCAGAGCGGCTCACCGGAACGAAATTCCCGCTCTGACGCGATCCTTGCCGGCGTCATCGCTGGTCGGAGGGCCTTCGGCGAGCCGGTCGCGCAGGCCGTGGCTAGATTGGATGGGAAGCGCAACAGCACCCAGCGAGGAGGTAGTGCCATGTCGGACGTGCATCTGGCGGCCCTTCTCGCGCTGTGCGCCGCGCTGTCGTCGGCGATCGGCAACGTGATCCGGCAGCGGTCAGCGCAGGAGGTCACCGACCAGCGGGTGGGCCACCTGACATTGTTCGGCATGTTGCTGCGCGATAAGCGTTGGTGGCTGGGCGGTTTGGGGGACATCGGCAGTTACGTGCTGCTGGCCGCCGCGCTCGACGATGGCTCGGTGTTGCTGGTGATGTCGTTGCAGGTGACCGCGCTGCTGTTCGCCCTGCCGGTCTACTCGCGGATGAGCGGTAACCGGATCACCCGCCAAGAGTGGATCTGGGCGCTGGTGCTGGCGGTGGCGCTGGCGGTGCTGATCGCGGTCGGGGACCCGACCGGCGGCCAGCAGCGGGCGCCGCTGCACACGTGGATCGTGGTGGCCGTGGTGATCGGCCCGCTGTTGCTACTGGGTTTGCTCGGCGCTCGTATCTGGTCGGATCGCCCGGCCGCGGCGCTGCTGCTGGCGGCGGTGGCCGGCACCCTGTTGGCGGTGCTGGCGGTCCTCATGAAGGGCGTCGTCGACATCCTGGAACACAACCCCGGCCAGGTGTGGCGCAGCTTCGAGCTGTACGCGCTGGTGTTCTGCGGGGTGGCCGGAATGATCTATCACCAGTCGGCTTACCGTGCCGGCGCCCTCACCGCCTCGCTGCCGACGATCATCGTGGCGAAGCCCGTGGTGGGTGGGGTGCTCGGGGTTGTCGTACTCAGCGAGACGCTGGTAGCCGGCGGCTGGGAGTGGTTTGTGCTCGCGGCCACGCTCGTCGTGGTGATCGCGGCGACGGTCGGCCTGGCGCGCGGTGAGGCCGCCTCCATGTCGGCCGGCGCCGGGCGTGACGTGAAGTCCAGCGCGGCGCCGAAGGCGGCTTCCCAAGCCTGAGCTCATGACGCATTGCCTTGTGCGGTAAGCGGTTTCACCTATGGCGTCGGCCGGCGCACACGGCTACGGATTGATCGTGTTATCCCCTACCTGACGGCCCCAGACGTACTCGATCGCGTATGGCGACCCGGTGTCCAGGTGGTTGTAGGGCGCGATGCTGTTGCCGGTGTCCATCACCAATTCCGGTGCGGGCCATAGATCACGGGTGATCGCCTGCCAGCACCCTGGCGCACCGCCTGGGCCGCCGCGAGCGTTCACCCGGGGCAGGTTCTCCGGATAGATGTAGGGGTTGGGTGCACCACCGATCAGGCCGGCGAGCCCGCCGATCTGGCTGGCGATGAGGGCCACCCCGGACACCGGATTCGCGATCAGCCCCAGCCCGGATAGCGCCTCGGTATTCATGTTCAACGAGTAGCCATTGAACCCGCCCTCGGCCGCGCCGGTGGCCGGCAGCGCATCGCTTTCGCGGCGCATCAAGCAATAGATTTCGGGGCTGTAGGTGTCCAGCAGCTGGGCCGTGGGCACCAGGTCTTCGGCACCGCGCGCCAAATACGGCCCGCCCTTGTTGAACAGCTCGGCACCCGTGTTACCGAGCCCCGCCGCCGACAACAACGCCCGATCCAAATCCTTCTGCTGGGCGTTGATCGTGCGCGACGTGATCACCGCATTGTTCAAGAAGTCCAACAGATCCGGCGCCGCGTTCGCATACGTATCGCCCAGCGCCGCCAACCCCTGAATGTCCTTGCGCGCCTGTGGCATCCGCGGATTCACATCATCGAGAAGCGTGTTGGCGTTGGTGATCGACTGGCCGAACTTGTCCCCCAGCCCCGCCAGCGACTGCGCCGC
>DASUVX010000144.1:0-136379 GCA_036378735.1 Pseudonocardiaceae bacterium
TCCACCTCCTTCAATTCCGAGCGCCTCACGGCGCACCAGCGCCTCGTGGCGCACGGGACTTCTCATCCACGCATAACACAATGGCGTTCTGCGGCGGGGCCAAATACAGCCCCACGACGTCATGGACCTTGGCGACCAACTCGGGATCGGTGGAGAACTTGAACGTCTCACACCGCCACGGCTGCACCCCGTATTCGACCCACGCGCGGGCGACCGTGGCGTGGTCGATGCTCAGCCGCGCAGCCAGCAGCCGGCTCGACCAGTGAGTCACCCCCAGCGTGCTCGGCGGCGGGGTCAGCGTGGCGGTGATGATCGCGGCCCGGTCGACCTGGCGCGGACGGCCCGAGCGCGGCCGGTCATCCAGGCCCGCCAGACCCAACCTCTCGTACCGAGCCCGCCAGTTGATCACCGTCTGCCGGTTCACCCCTACCCGCCGAGCGATCTCGGCGTGACTCACCCGGCCGCAGCCAACAGCACGATCCGCGCCCGCTGCGCCAACCCTGCCGACACGCTCGACGCCCGCGACCAGGCCATCAACTTTTCCCGGTCACCCTCACGCAGCCCCAACGGCGCAGCTCGCACAAAGCATTGTCACAGTACCTACCGCCGAAACACTTAAGCGACACGCCACTAGCAAGCCCCAAGCGTGTTCACCATCGCGTGGATGTCGTCCGGCTCATCCGTCGGTTCGTACCGACGCTCCCGCCGTTGAGGCGGCGCGTCGAGCGATCGCCGCAGCAGCAACGCATGGTTGCGCAGGCAAGGTTGGGGCCACCTCGCCAGTCGCGTCCTCAGGCCGGGCGGCCTCCAACGCCGTCAGGGACTGCTACCTCGACGGGCCATCGAAGCAGACGCCTCGGGACGTGGTCAGCTGGTCCCGCCACACCGCTCGCAAAGTCAAAATGCGCCACGTCGCGCTGCCTCCACTGCGACGATAGCGGTCTCGGCTTCCGACCACGATCATCGCCATCGCACCGTTCGCATCCACCCCCGGATTCGGACCGAGAGCCCGCCAGGCCTGTCTCGGCACGACGTCTATGCTGGCATTTCTCCCTTGACACACGTGCCTATTTCCGTACACTTAATGGTCCGGCTCTGGTGTAGCGACGCTCCGTTGCACTGGACGGCCAGGGGCTCCGCGGGCGTGCGGAGTCGCGACCGGGTCGGGTACGAGCAGACGGGAACGTTAGCTCGTGCCCGACGCTGTTTTATTTAGAGGTCTTTTTTCTTAAGTCCCTAAATTTTCCGCGGCGCTGCTGACGCTGCTCCAGGCGGCGCGCACCGGGTTGATCGAGCCATCGCCGAGCTCCCGAGCACGCGGTCGTCCACCTGCGGCCGGCTGCTCACAATCCTCGTGGGCCGGCTACGTCGGAATATGCCTCGGACGCATCACTGGGCGAGAGCCTGGCCGGTCGTACCTTGCCGGCGCAGGGGTAAGCAACCGCGCAAGCTGTGAGGCAGCCGTAACCCACGGCGGGCGCGGTTCCGTATCGACCTGCGCCTTCCCCACGCGCACTGACGACGTGGGCGAGGTGGCTCGATTGTAGGGAGCTGACTCGCTACGTTTACGCACAGATGGCCGCGGGTAACTTAGTGCAACCAACGCCAGCGTCTCCTAGCTCGCCCGGCCCACACGGACAAGGGAGTGAGGATGGTGCCGACAGGGCCGTGGCGCGAGCGTCCGCGGGAACCGACGGTGTAATGCAGCAAGCCATACGTGCTCAGAAGTTACTGGTTGATCCTTGACAATCCCTCACCCGCTAGATGGGAGACCTGTAAGGAGGAGCAGGGAAATGACCGTGGGATTGATCGTTCTATCGGCATCCGTTTTGGCGGCCTTCGCCATTGGCGCATTCATAGGGTACGGCTTGAGCGACCGCAAGCGAGCGGTGCGAGCTAGCCGGCAAGCAGCAGCTCAAACGTTCCTCTACAGGCAATTGCACGAACTACAAGCCGCCCGGCAAAGGGATTGCTCGACTCAAGCAGGACGAGACCGCTTTGCTCGAGAAAAAATCGCATCGTAACTCGTAAGCCGAGTGATGCGGCGCCTCGGACCGCCGAGTTGGGCGGTTGGGTCCTCACCGGGACGGGTGCTGTCGTGAACTCGACACCATCGACATTTTCGGGCAACGGGCGGCCTATGGCGTCGAGTTCACGACACTCGCCCGCAAATGTGCCTAACCCTGCCCAACTGTGACAGTTTCGGGGACCAAGGCGCCCGCCCTAGGGTAGCTCCCCAGTCCGGCGCGGACGGGTTCACCGTGGCCGCTAGAAGTGGCCCGCTGCTACCCGGGCAGCTGCGGAAAGAGGGCGGCCGTTCGAGCGCGCCGGAGCAGCGGTGACACGCGACGGTCGGTGTCGTTGCGTGCGCGAGCGGCCGATCCAGCTACCATGACGCACCGCTCCGCTGAGGGACGGAGAACCTTGGATCGCATGCGCTGTCGCACGAAGGTCGCTCTCACCGTCGCGGTCGCCCTGATGCTGGGCGTCACCGGCTGCGGTGCAGCGGAGTCAACGTCTAGTAGCGAAGTCACGGTCGTGTCGGCTGCCGGCCCGGCTCTGAATCCAGCTGCGCTGTCACCCGACGCACCCGCTTCGCCACCCGATCCCGCAGCTGTGTCGCCCGATCCCGCAGCGCTGCCGTCCGGTCCCCCAGCGCTGCCTCCCGGTCCCCCAGCGCTGCCCGCCGGTCCCCCAGAGCTGCCGCCCGATCCCTCAGCTCTACCCCACGATTTTGTCGCGCCCGCCGCACCAACCCGGTTCGAGATGTCCGGTCCGGCGTTCGACATCAAGGCCAACGTCTGCCAGATGAAATACGTCCGACCGCTCAACCCTCCTGGAGACCAGATACACACGGTGTGCTGGGTACGGAAGGGCTTCGGCGTCGCACCCGGCAGCGACTCCGGCGGCACCAGCTACATCCTCGGCCACGCTTGGGCGAAGACCCCGCTGGTTTTCAACCCGTTGTCAGAACTCGCGATGCAGGAAGTCACCGGGCAGAATCCCGAGATGGAAAGCGGCGTCCCGACCTTCCCGGTAAGGGCGCTCAACGGGTATAACGTCGTGCTCCACAACCCGACCGGCACACTCACCTATACGGTCACACGCGCGTTCGCCGTCTCGAAATCACAAACTGGCGAGGTGAAGTCCCTCATGGCCAATACCCCGAACCGAGTTGTCCTCATCACCTGCGGCGTCAAGAATGGCGTCGACGTCGATTACAATATCGTCGTAGACGCCTACCTCACGTCCTCAATGGCGGGATGAAACTCAGGTTCTGCGGTGGCGTGAATCGGATCATAGCGCGGCAGGCTTTCCGGAAGTTCCGTCTGGCCTTTAGAACACGCTCGACGTGTTGATCTTGCTATCCGCGTCGTCGAATGGCGACACACCGGTGTTGTCGGCGAGGAATCCGCCTGACTGGTGGCGCCAGAGCCTGGCGTAGGTGCCCTGCATCTGAAGCAGCTCTGCGTGGCTGCCCTGCTCGACGATTCGGCCGCGGTCGAGGACGATGAGTTGATCCATCCGCGCGACAGTGCTCAGCCGATGAGCCACCACGAGCGCCGTCCGGCCCTCCATGAGCTGCCACAGAGCTTGCTGGATGAGGATCTCGCTTTCCGAATCCAGCGCGCTGGTGGCCTCATCGAGCAGCAGGATCGGCGCGTTACGCAGGATGGCGCGGGCGATCGCGACCCGCTGGCGCTGGCCACCGGACAGCTTGATTCCGCGCTCTCCGACCATCGTGTCCAACCCGTCGGGCAGGATCTCGGCGAACTCGATGACGTGTGCCGCTTGGGCGGCACGGTATATCTCGGCGTCGCTGGCACCTGGCCTTGCGAACGCGATGTTGTCGCGCAGCGTCCGGTGGAACATCGCCGGGTCCTGTGGCACGTAGGCGATCAGACCGCGTAGGTCTGTCTGGCGCAGCCGGGAGATGTCCTGACCGCCGACGAGTATGCGACCTTGGTCAACATCCATCATCCGCAACAGGAGCCGGGACAGCGTGCTCTTGCCGCCGCCGGAACGGCCGACGAGACCGACCTTGGTACCGCTGGAGACAGTCAGGTTAAGGCCGGTGAACAGCGGCGGTGCGCCGGCGTGGGCAAAACTCACCTGTTCGAAACGGACGTCTGCTGCGGTTGGTCGCAGCGGCTCCGGGGAGTCCGGATCGAGCACCGTTGGGGGGGCGAGTAGTAGTTCAGTGAATTGGGCGGCTTCGGTCAGGTCGCTCTCCAGCCGCCGATAGATCTGGTTGAACTCGAACATGATCCGGGTTGCGTTCGAGTAGTAAGCGAAGGTCACCACGATCGCCTCCACGCCGAGCCGTCCGCCGCCGAGGCTGACCGCCACTACCAGGCCGAGCACGTTGGTGAGCACGGACATCGGCGCGACCACGGTGTCGATACGGAGGTTGGCGTAGTCCCAGGACCGGATGGAGAGCATTCGCGCTTCGGCGACGCGTGTCTGGTGCTCGCTAGCCTCATGATCCTCAGCGGCGAAGGCTCGCACCGTCTCCATGTTCATCAGGCTGTCGGCAACGTGGCCGGATACTCGTGCGATAGCGGCCTCCCGCTGATCGACGAGTGTCTGGCGGCGACGGATAAGTGGTGCGATGACCAGCCCGGTAACCGCGATGAGGCCGACAAGAACGACCACCAGCAGCGGGTCGTAGCGCCACAGGACCACCGACGCGAACGCCAGCGGCAAGATGCCGGCCACGACGTTGAACGCGAGCGTGTCGACGACTTCCTCGAACCGTGCAGCGAAGCTCAGCGCGCGCTTGGTCAACGAACCGGCGAAGTTGTCGTGGAAGAAAGCCGCGTCCTTGGCGAGCAATTCGTTCATGGCGACCACATACAAGTTCTCGATACCGCGGCCGTCCGTGCGGTTCAAGCAGTGCAGCCCGGCCCGCCACAGGGCCTCCGCCAGGAGCAGCAGGGCGGCGAAGCCGAGCACATAGGGCAGCACTGTTGCAGCTGCGCTGCCCGCACCGCCGGCGAGGCGGCCCGCGAGCTGGGCGACGATCAGTGGAGCGAGGTAGAGCAGGCAGATGTTGCCCAGCGCCGGCATCAACAGCGCCGGTATGGCGACCCGTCGGTTGCGGGACAGCTCACGGCCGTAGTAGCGCAGTGCCAGCAACATGGCCGCCTTGCGAGTGGGCGAACCGCGGCGCAACACATCCGTGTCGTCGCGGATTTCGGGCCCAGCCATCGGTCCCCCTCCAATGCACCTCCGAGCACCCAACCCGTCGATGCTGCCGCATGGACAAGGTCAAGGCGATCGAATATCAGTACCGGCGACTGTTCTTTCCTACGGACACGATTCGAATACCGCTCGCACGGGGGCAGCGAGCATCCGCGGTCAGCACCGGGCAACAGGCGCGTCAGCGCCGTAGCAGCCGTCTGGCCGCAGCCGAGCCACCAGTTCGCCACGGCTGCGGACGCCGATCTTGGCGAACACCGACTTCAGGTGGTCCTGCACCGTGTGGGCGGAGATGAACAGGCGCCCGGCGATGTCGATGGTCGAATGCCCGGCGATCACCTCACGGCAGATGCCGCGCTCACGAGGCGTCAAACCGTAGGCCCTGAGTAGCAGGCCGATCAGCTGATCGCCAGCGGCAGGCTCGATGGCGATCGCGATCTGGTCATCGTCTCCGCCGATCAGCGGGCTGGCTTGGAGGACGGCCCACTGGCCACCCGCGCCCCGCACCCGCGCCCGGAAACCGCCCGAGGCTGCGCCCCGGGCACCAACAGCCATGACCCGCATCATCACCATGAACCGGCCGGGTGCGGTCTCGTCGAGCCGGTCCTGCCACTCCTTGGCAGCTGGGGTCACCGCGCGAAGCTCACCGCGCGGGCCGACAACCACGATGGCCGGATGGCCAGCAGGCGTGCAGCCGCGGGCCTCCGACCGCACCGCCAACCGGGTCGCCGTCGCGATGGGTGGGCCCACCGCGGCGAGGAACTCCATCTCGCGATCAGTGAAGTCGTGGCCGGCTCGCACCATGCCCGCCGCTCCCCAGCAGGTCCCGTCAGCCAGGAACAGCACGCGAAGTTCCCGGTCCAGCCCCAAGGGCCGCCATACGTTGTTGAACCGGGTGCTTCGGTCACGTTCGCGGTCGGGCAAATCGGACAGCTTGGCCATGGTTTGCTCGCGGGCAGCCAGGGTGGCAAAGGTGTGCGGCTCGTCAGCGGAGTACTCGGCCTCGGCCAGCCATGGCTCATACTCCGGCGGGATACGGGTCTCGCCGCTGACCATGGTGCTGATCACGTGCGTTTCCGGGTCGATGGCTGCCCAGCAGGTCAGCTCGGTGCCGACCACGTCGCCGATCACGCGGATCGCCGCGGCGTGCAGCTCGCTGACGCCGAGTCCAGCGGCGGCCAGCGCCGCGATGTCTCGGCGGGCGCGGTGAGCCCGTTGCTCCCACACCGCCAAAGTATGTCGCCGTCAACGTCCGATGGGCATTCCCAGAATTCTGGGATCGATGGGGACCAGCCAGGGCACCTAGCGTCAGGGGCATGACGCACCTGGTTCAGCACACCGCCGCCGGCGAAGGCGCCGAGCTCACCGCCCCGGACGCGGTCCTCACCGTGAAGATCGACGCAAGACACACCGACGGGCACTACGAGCTTTTCGAAGTCGACGCGCCGCGGGGACCGGCGACGCCGCCGCACCGGACTGGCTGGGGCAAGGCCTACTACGTACTCCACGGCCGGATGATCGTTGTGGTCGAGGCCGAGGCCTTCGATCTCGGGCCGGGGTCGTCGATCACCATCCCGCCCGCAGCACTGCACACCTTCACGGTGCTCAGCCCGGCGGTGAAGTTCCTGGTGATGAGCCTCACCGGCGCCATGGGCGCGTTCCACGCCGACCTCGACGCCACGGTGCCCCACGGCCGTCCGATCACGGAGGCTGCGCAAAAGATCCAGCAGGTCCTGGATCGCCACGACGTGACCGTGGCTGGCCTTCAGGCTGTCCGATGACTGCCGTCGTGTGGACCTTTGCGCTCCTGGGGGCGGCGCTGCACGTCGTCGTCTTCGTCTGCGAAGCCGTGCTGTTTGGGCGTCCCGGCGTGCATCAACGTATCTTCTTCGTCCCCACCGACGACGTCCCGGCCGTCCGGCTCTGGGCATTCGGCGTCGGCTTCTACAACCTGTTCCTCGCCTGCGGCGTCGTCGCCGGCGTGATCGCCTGGGGTGCCGGCGACGAGGCGGTCGGCCGAGCGCTGGTCATCTACGTGTGCCTGTTCTGGTTGCTGTCTGGCATCGTGCTGCTCATCGCCGACCGGTTGGAATTGAGTCGCGCCCGGGGGAAGGGCATCGGCGGGGCGCTGGCCCAGAGCCTGCCACCGCTGGTCGCGCTCATCGCCGCGGTGCTGTAAACAAGATCCAACTATTTGTACGCGACATCGTCGTTTCCGTCGGTCGCCGTCTACCGGCGTCGCTGGGTTATGTGGTCGTGCCGGGCGGCGGGTGAGCTGGGAAAGGGATCGTGGAGCGGTTTGCCGCAGGTACCGCACGCGGAAGTAGGCGCCGCCGTCGGCTGCCGGCAACGGTCGCAGTACAGGGTTCTGCGGCCCAGCGCGTGTGCGGCCCACACGCCGGCGAACTGGCTGTACTCGAAGGGGCGGTTGCGCTGTTCGCGCACCATCGCTCGATGCGCGTCGCCGTTGACGAACGCGGCCACGTCAGCAACGTCCCGCCACAGCCCCAGGGCGTATGCGTGCGGGCCGTCGTTGAACGTCAACCATCGCAGGAATCCCGGCATATGCCGGAAGTCCGCTTTGATGGCGGCGAAGTTGCGGTACCCGCGCTGGGCGCCGGTGTCTTCGACGAAGGTGGTGTGCAGCAACGTCAGCGCTCCAGCCATTTCAGGGCCGGCGCAGGTGGATCCGTCCAGCGCGCTGACTACTCCGGGGGTTACCCGCGTGCCCTCGACCCCTTGCAGGGCTTTGTTCGACTCCTCATCCGGCGGGAAGATCCGGATCGTGGCCGGGCGCTGATCTGCCGTTTGTGACATGACGGCGATCTTTCGCCGGCTCTTTATGCTGCACCATCCCTGGATCCAGGGGGTTACCCAACCCGTGCCGGGGTGCCACGCTGGTGCCATGGCGGGCCTCCACGACGCAGCACCGATCGCCCGCTGGTGCGCGACGGCGCGGGACACCGCCACCTTCAGCGAAGGGCTGTTCGACCGGATGGCCGGCGCGGTGCCCTTCGATGGTGGCTTCATCGCCGCGGTCGATCCCGCGACGCTGCTCTACACCCGGGCGTTCCGCCGCAACATGCCGGCGCAGGCCAGCCCGGCGTTCATCCGAACCGAGCTCGCCGTCGATGACGTCAACCAGCTTCGGCAACTGGCCCGGGCGCGGTGCCCGGTCGGCTGGCTCGATGCGGCGACCCGCGGTGATCGGATGGCATCACTGCGTTACCGCGACGCGATGCTGCCCTTCGGCCTGGGCGACGAGCTGCGCGTCGCGTTACGCGTGGACGGTCAGTGCTGGGGACTGCTGTGCCTACATCGCGAGCACGCCAAGGCCGGCTTCGAGCGCCGAGATGCGGCCCTGCTCGCCAAGATCACCCCCAACCTCGCGGTCGGATTGCGCCAATCCCTGCTCATCGAGTACCCGGACACCGACGGCACCATCGATGGACCCGGCGTTGCCGTGCTCGATGCCGACCGGACGCTGCGCTGCTCAACCGCGGCCGCCGCGCGCTGGTTTGACGAACTCGCCGATCTCGATCATCCCCGCAATCCCAACCTCCCCACAATCGTCCTGAGCGTCATCGAAGGTCTCAGCCCGTCGAGCGCGGACAAGACCCCCGAAAAGATGCTGCCCCAGCGAGCGAGGGTGCGCGCACCCTCCGGGCAGTGGTTGACCATCCACGCCTCCCGCCTCGATGATGACGAAGGCTCCATCGCGGTCATCATCGAACCCATCACCGATGCGGCCCTGGCCCCACTCATCGTCGCGGCCTACGGGCTCACCCGGCGGGAGCGCGACGTCGCTGCGCGACTGCTCGCCGGGCTTGCCCGCAAGACCATCGCCGCCGAACTGCGGATCTCCCAGCACACCGTGAACGACCACGTCAAGGCGGTCTTCGACAAGACTGGGGTGTCGAGCACCGGCCAACTCCGAGCGACCATCTTCCAGGTCCATCCCAAACGACCACGTGACGGGCAACAGCGCTCCGAACACCCCAGTCGTGAAAGACATGCCCCAAAGAGGGCATCTCTTCGCCGCGGTGATTACGAAGGAGCATAAAGCTCGCGTATCGGTCCACCCATATGGTGCGCAGTTACTTCCGTGAGTCCGCGGATCCTCATCACTGGCGGCTCCATCCACACAATCCGCACAGCTTGCCCACCTGCGGTACACAGTTCACACCCGCTGTCCACACGATGTGGATGTCCTCGCTGTCGAGGCCCGCCTACGGTGCGAGCCGTGAGCCAGACGCCAACTTATGACCAGCTGCGTGGCGAGCGCATCAACGCCGAAGTCCCGCCCAGCGAGTATGACCTGCCGCGGGTTGATCAGCCGGGCAAACACGGCCCGGCGGACGACGCACCCCGTACGCTGGCATCCGGTCAGGCACCGGAAGCAGCATCTGACCTCCCGCCAGCTTGGTCCTGGTTCGAGCCGACCGACGCCGATTTCCCCGGCAGGCACCACCCGAGGGGCGATGTGCCGGGTGCGGCGGAGTTGCGCGGTCGCACATCCAGCCAGTCGGGGTACGGGATGGTCGAGCCCGAGAGTGCCGGCTCGGTGAACGCCATCCGGCGGGCCGAGTCCACCCCCGGGACACGTCTGCACGGCGAGACACAGGCGCCGGTGCTAGCCGGACCGCCAGCGGCCCTTCCACCGGTAGCCCACGCACGGCACGCATCACCACACGGCGGGAAGAGCTGCCCTACACCGGCCGACGACAACCGTGCCCAGGACACGGAGGTGGGAGGTCACGGCGCTCACCCGGGACAGGGATGCCAGCCTCGATCGGTACACCGCACCGCAGCTCGCTACGGGATGCCAAAAGCCGTTCACTAGCAAGCCGCCGTAGGCGAATGGTTACCCGCTCTGCGTTCCCCGACCGTCGAGATAGAGCCGCCGAGCAGCTACGATGCGCGAGCACGAGGTGAAGAGGCGGTGCCTTTGATACGGAAGATCCGGGCTGGGACGGTTCTCACGTTGGCCGCCTTGTTGTCGCTGCTGCCTGCCGGCTGTGCCAAGCGTCCTAACGTGGGTACTCAGAACGGCGGCGTGCCCTTGGTCGGGTTTCCCGAGACCCCTGCCCCGCCGCGTGTGCCGGGCAAGCCCGGCGGGGTATTCCGGCTGGGCATCGTCGAGCCGGTGGCGATCGACCCGTACAACTCGCAGGAGTCCGAGGGCAACCTGGTCACCGAGAACCTGTTCACTGAGCTGGTCAACGTCAACCCGGACGGATCCGTCAGCCCCGGCGTGGCGACCAGCTGGACGTCCAACGCGGACTGCTCGCAGTGGGCCTTCACACTCAAGCAGGGCACCACGTTCCACAACGGTGAACCGGTGGACCCGGCGGCCTTCAAGCGCGGTTGGGAACGCGCGGCCGCACGCAGCGCGGCCTCCGAGGTCGCCTATCACATGAACGAGATCCAGGGCTTCGATGCCATGCAGGCCGGCACCGCGGACCACATGTCCGGCGTCGACGCGACCGCACCGGACCGGCTCGTGGTCACCCTCGCTCATCCGGACTGCGAGTTCTACCTGCGCACCTACAAGACGGTCTTCTCCCCGGTGCCCACGGTCGCCGGCCCGGCGGACAACAAGGCTTACAACGACCAGCCGATCGGCAACGGGCCGTTCATGATGGACGGCCCGTGGCAGCACGACCGGGGCATCCGGCTCAAGCGGTTCGACGGCTACGCCGCCGGACCCAAGGCGAACCTTGACGAGGTCGACATCACCATCCTGCCGTCGCAAGGCGGCGTGCAGGCTGAGTACGACGGATTCAACAACGGCACCTTCGACTGGGCCCGGCTGCCCACACCGCTGCTGTCCCAGGCCCGCGCGACCTACCAGCCGCGCGGTGAGTGGATTTCTAAGAAGACCGCCGGCATCAACTACCTGCTGCCGATGGTGACCACGCCGCCGCTGAACAGCGCGGCGGCCCGCAAGGCCATCTCGGAGGCGATCGACCGGGTGGCGATCGCCCGCGGCGTGTTCCAGGGCTCCCAGGTACCGGCCGACGCCTTCGTCCCCCCGGCGTTGCCCGATGCCTACCAATCCGGCGTGTGCACCGCATGCCGGTACGACCCGGCCGAGGCCAAGAAGCTTGCCCAGCAAGCCGGATTGACCCCGGGCAGTACCGTCAACTTCCAGTTCAACACCGGTGGCGGGCACGAGGAGTGGACCGCGGCGGTGACTCAGCAGTTGAAGCGGAATCTCGGGCTGAACGTGAACTACAGCGGAGTGCCGTTCACGGACCTGCTGAACAATGAGCAGCAGCCCGGCGCCAGCGGGATCTTCAGGGCGGCATGGGGCGCTGACTACCCCACGCCGGGTAACTTCCTTCAGCCGCTGCTGTCCACTGCCGCGATCGGCGCGACCAGCCCGAGTCAGCCGGCTACCGGGGACAACCGCGGCCGCTACAGCAATTCACGGTTTGATCAGCTGCTCGCCCAGGCCGCTGCCACCCGGGACAAGGCCCAGCGCATCGGCCTCTACCAGCAAGCCGAGCAGCTGGCGATCGGCCAGGACCTGGCGGAGATCCCGCTGTGGTTCCGCCAGCAGTTCCGGCTGGCCAACACCATCAAGTTCGGCAATGTGTACCTCGACTTCGCCGAGGAGCCCACGCTGGCCGAGATCACCCTGCGATGACCAGGTTCGTCGCTCGGCGGGCCGCGCAAGCGGTGCTGGTGCTGCTGGTGGCCACCCTGGCGATCTTCCTGGCCACCTTCGCGTTGGGTGATCCGTTCGCGTCGACCGGTGAGAAGGTCGTCCCGCCGGAGGTCCAGGCGATCGACCGGGCGAAGTTCGGCTTGGATAAGCCGCTGCCGGTGCAGTACCTGACGTACCTGGGCAACCTGGTGCATCTGGACTTCGGGGTGGACTTCGACCAGCGCCGCCAGGTGAGCTCGATGCTGGCCGAGACGCTACCGAACACCATCCGGCTTGCCCTCGTGGCGATCGCCCTGGACGTGCTGATCGGCGTGATCGCCGGGGTGATCGCGGCGGTCAAGCGTTACTCCTTCACCGACGTGCTGGTCACCGTGTCATCCAC
Organism: Pseudonocardiaceae bacterium; assembly: GCA_036378735.1. Lineage (GTDB taxonomy): Bacteria > Actinomycetota > Actinomycetes > Mycobacteriales > Pseudonocardiaceae. Next base: position 12,258 of record DASUVX010000144.1, read on the forward strand.
CCTGGCGATCGGGGTGCCGACCTTCGTCATCGGCCTGGTGCTGGTGGGCTACGTCTCCGGATTCTGGATCTTCCCGGTGGTACCTCGAAGCTTCACCGTGCAGGTGCCCTGGTGGCACGAGGTGCTGCTGCCGGCGTTCACCCTGGCGATCATCGACGCGGCGTTCATCGCCCGGCTGATGCGTGGCTCGATGCTGGAGGTGTTGCGCGCCGACTACATCCGCACCGCGCGCAGCAAGGGCCTACCCGAGCGGGTGGTGATCGGCAAGCACGCGATGCGCAACTCGATGATCCCCGTGGTCACCTACGTCGGGATCTCTCTCGGGGTCTTGATGGGCGGCGCGATCATCACCGAGACGATCTTTCAGTACAACGGGATCGGTTACCTGTTGGCGCGGGCGATCCAGGCCAACAACGCCCCGGTGATCATGGCGGTGGTGGTGGTAAGCGTGGTGGTGTTCGTGCTGCTCAGCCTGCTCGTGGACATCCTGTACGCCTACCTCGACCCCCGGATCCGACTGGACTAGGACGCCATGAGACGACCGAGCCAACTGCGCGACATCTGGGCTCGCTACCGCCGCAACAAACTGGCGATGGTGGGCCTGTTTGTCGTGGTCGTCCTGGTAGTCACCGCGATCGTGGGCGACTACCTCACGCCGTATGACGCGTTCGAGCAGAACCTGCTCAACGCCACCGCGCCGCCCAGCGCCGAGCACTGGCTGGGCACCGACGTGCTGGGCCGGGACTTGTTCTCCGAGCTGATCTACGGAGTGCGCCTGGCGATGATCGTTGCGGTGAGCACTGTGACGCTGTCGTTGGTGCTCGGCGTGGCACTCGGCGCGCTGGCCGGCTACCGCGGCCGCGCCACGGACACCGTGCTGATGCGCGCCACCGACATCTTCCTCGCCTTCCCGGTACTGGTCGGAGCGATCGTGGTGGTGCGCGCCGCGGGCCAAGGAATCTGGCCGGTGATCGTGGCGCTGGCGCTGTTCTCCTGGCCGGTGTCCGCCCGGCTCATGCGCGGGCAGGTTCTGGCGCTGCGCGAAGCGGACTACGTGGAGGCAGCGCGTTCGATCGGAGCCGGCAGCCGCCGGATCGTGATCCGGCACATCCTGCCCAACGCGATCGCACCAGTGCTGGTTTACGCGTTCACCAGCATCGGCGTTGTCGTGGTCGGGCTGGCTTCGCTGTCCTATCTGGGCATCGGCGTCCCGCCGAACGTACCCGAATGGGGCCGGTTGATATCCCAGTCAGTCCCGTTCCTGCGGGTACCCGGCAAGACCCACTTGTGGCTGTATCCCGCGATCGCGATCTGCCTCACCACGCTGGGATTCGCGCTGGTCGCCGATGGGCTGCGCGACTCGCTTGACCCCAAATTGCGCGGCGACGGGTGAGCCCCCCGCTGCTGGAGGTGCGCGACCTTCGGGTGCACTTCGACACGCCCGCCGGCGTCGTCAAAGCCGTCGACGGGGTGAGCTGGCATGTCGAGCCGGGCGAGACGCTGGCCATCGTCGGCGAGTCCGGTTCGGGAAAATCGGTCTCCGCGATGACGATCCTCGGGCTGGTACCCAGCCCGCCGGCGACCTTCCCCAGTGGCGAGGTACTCCTGGACGGCCGCCCACTGCTGAGCGTGCCCGCTGCGCAGCAGCGCCGGCTGCGCGGCAAGGACATCGCGATGATCTTCCAGGATCCGCTCACCGCGCTCAACCCGGTGTTCAAGGTCGGTGAGCAGATCGCCGAGATGATCCGGACACACCAGAAGGTCGGCCGCACCGCCGCTCAGCACAAGGCCGTCGAGCTGCTCGACACGGTAGGCATCCCCAGCCCCGGCCGGCGCGCGGCGCAGTACCCGCACGAGTTCTCCGGGGGGATGCGGCAGCGGGCGATGATCGCGATGGCGCTGGCCAACAACCCGAGGGTGCTACTGGCCGACGAGCCGACGACTGCGCTGGACGTCACCGTGCAGGCGCAGATCATGGCGCTGCTGGAGCAACTGCAGGCCGAGCGCAACACCGCGATCGTGCTGATAACCCATGACCTGGGCCTCGTCGCCAGCCACGCCGACCGGATCGCGGTGATGTACGCAGGGCGGATCGTGGAGACCGGGACAGCCGATGAGATCTTCACCGAGCCCCGGCACGCCTACACGCAGGGGCTGCTGTCCAGCCTGACCCGGATGGACCAGGCCCGCCCGGCCAAACTGCAGCCGATCCCCGGCCAGCCGCCGAGTTTGTCCCGGGTACCGGCGGGCTGCCCGTTCCACCCCCGCTGTGGCTTCGCCACCCAGGGCTGCGTGGACCAGGTACCGGCACTGTTGCCGGTGACCGCCGGTTCCGGGCACGCCGCGGCCTGCATCCATAGCGACCAGGTGGCGATTGCGCACGGGGGGCGTAGGCAGGCTGCCGCCGCTGAACCGACCCCCTCGGTCGGCCGCGAGCCTGCCCGGCCCACGCTGGCGGTGACCGAGCTGGTCAAGCACTACCCGATCCGGTCCGGAGTGTTCGTCAAGAAGACGGTCGGGTTGGTGCGCGCGGTGGACGGGGTATCCCTGGAAATCCCGGAAGGCGGCACGCTGTCGCTGGTCGGCGAGTCCGGCTGCGGCAAGTCCACCGTGGCCCGGTCGATCCTGCGCCTGGTCGAGCCGACTTCAGGCATCGTGCAGCTCGGCGAGCGGGATGTCACCGCGCTTGGCAGCGCCGAGCTGCGCCGGACCCGGGCGGACATGCAGATCGTGTTCCAGGACCCGTACGCCTCGCTCAATCCCCGAATGACTGTGCGGCAAATCCTGTCCGAGAAGTATGACCTGCTCGGCGGTGAGCTGACCGGCTCGACGATCAGCGACCTGCTGGACACGGTGGGGCTGTCCGCCGAGTACGCCGACCGATACCCGCACGAGTTCTCCGGTGGTCAGCGCCAGCGGGTCGGAATCGCCAGGGCGATTGCGTTGAACCCGAAGTTCGTGGTGCTCGACGAACCGGTGTCCGCGCTGGACGTCTCCATCCAGGCGCAGATCCTCAACCTCCTGACTGACCTGCAGCGCGACTTCGGGCTGACCTACCTGTTCATCGCCCACGACCTGTCGGTGGTCCGGCACATCTCCGACCGCGTCGCGGTGATGTACCTGGGTTCGATAGCGGAGATCGCCGACCGTGACGAGCTGTTCGAACGGCCGCTGCACCCCTACACCCAGGCGTTGATCTCGGCGGTGCCGATCCCGGACCCGGCGGTGGAGCGCAACCGCGAGCGGATCGTGCTGATCGGCGACCTGCCCAGCCCGGCGAACCCGCCCAGCGGCTGCCGATTCCGCACCCGCTGCTGGAAGCACCCCCAGCTCGCCGAGGCCGAGCGCCGCCGCTGCATCGAGGAGCCGCCGTTGCTCATCCCTCGCTCGACCGGGCACCCGGTGGCCTGCCACTTTGCCGGCGAGCGCGAAGTGCTCAGCTAACCGCCCGTCACGCCGACGGCCTCGAAGACCGCGGCAAGCCCCTGGCCACCGCCGATGCACATCGTCTCCAGCCCGTACCGGCTGCCGCGCCGGTGCATCTCGTGCGCCAGGGTGGCCAGGATCCGCGCACCGGTGGCGCCGACCGGGTGCCCCAGCGAGATGCCGGAACCGTTGACGTTGAGCCGGTCGTAGTCGCGCTCGCCGAGCTGCCATTCCCGCAAGCAGGCAAGGACCTGCACGGCGAAGGCCTCGTTGAGCTCGATCAGGTCGATCTCGGCCAGCGCCAGGCCCGCACGTTCGAGCGCGGCCGCGGTGGCCGGCACCGGACCGATGCCCATCACCTCCGGGTCTACAGCTGCCACCGCCCAGGACCGCAACGACAGCATCTGGCGCAGGCCGTGCCGCTCGGCCCCTTCCCGGGTGGTGACCACGCACATCGCCGCACCGTCATTCTGGCCGCTGGCGTTGCCGGCGGTCACCGTCGCGCCGGGGTCGATACCCGCCCGGATCGGCCGCAGCCCGGCCAGGGTGTGGAGCGTGGTGTCGGGACGTGGGTGCTCGTCCGCGATGACTAGAGCTGGCTGTGTGCCGCGTCGTCCCGGCTCGACTCCGACGATCTCGTCGTCGAACAGCCCCTTCGCGATCGCATCCGCGGTCGCCCGTTGCGAGCGCAAGGCGAACCGGTCCTGATCCTCGCGGCTGATTCCGTACTGGGCGCGCAGGTTCTCGGCGGTCTCCAGCATGCCGCCGGGAACCGGGTGGGACCGCCCGCCTGCCGTGACGCGGGCCCTGGCGAGCCGGTCCATCAGCGTGACACCGTCGCCCCGGACTCCCTCGCGCAGGCCCAGCGCGTAGTGCTCAGCCTGGCTCATCGACTCCACGCCGCCCGCCACGACGAGCCGGGCGGCGCCGGTGCCCACCTGCATCGCGGCGTAGAGCACCGCCTGCAGTCCCGACCCGCAGCGGCGGTCGATCTGGACGCCGGGCACCGACGTGCCGAGCCCGGCGTCGAGCGCCGCCACCCGGCCGATTGCGGGGGCCTCACCGTTGGGGTAGCAGTGACCGAGCACCACGTCGTCGACATCGCCTTCGCCGAGTCCCGTGCGGGCCAGCAACGAGGTCAGGGCCGACGTGGCGAGATCAGCCGCGCTGAGCCCGGCGAAGACTCCCCTGAACCGGCCCACCGGAGTACGGACTGGTTCACAAATCACCACATCGATCACAGGCGGCCTCCGGCCCGACGCGCGTAACCCGGTTAGTAGAGGTAGGTGTCCACGATGAGGGCGGCGAGCGCGCCTAGCACGCTGAGCAGCGTGAGCCGACCGCCGGATCGGGTGCGTAATGGGCCGGCTCCGAGGACGAGCGCGAGGGTGGCGAGCGCGAAGACTCCGGAGCCGGTGTCCTGCCAGCTGACCGGGAAAACGCGAATAGGGGCGTCGACAAAGAACTGATTGGCTGCGGTCGCACGCAGGATCGCGTTCCACGCCACCGGGCCAGCGAAGGCGCCGGCGGCGATGGCCACCAGGATCGCTGGTGCGCGCTCTCGGGTGGCCAGGGCGAACAGGACGGCGACTGCCGCGGAGAGCGCGCCGCCGTAGACGATGACACCCCAGCTCAGCATGGCCATCAGCCCTTCTCCAGAGCGCTGGTTCAGACCATCATGGCGATACGCTGGCCAAGGCGCTGCGCCCGGCGCTGGAGGCCACCAACCTAACCCGCACATCGCCCTGGCCGCGTACGACGGTGAGGCATAGATGTATTGCAACTGCCCCGACGGGAGCCGGGCGACCCCGCTGCGGGGCCGCGAACTGCTCGGTGATCCGGCGCTGAACAAGGGGACGGCGTTCCCGCTCGCCGAGCGTGTGGCGCTCGGTCTGACCGGGCTGCTCCCGCCTGCGGTGCTCAGCCTGGACGCCCAAGCTGCGCGGGCCTATCAGCAGTATGCCGAGATTCCCGGTGACCTCGGCAAGGCGGTGTTCCTCGGTGACCTGTTAAGCCGTAACCAGATCCTTTTCTACCGGGTCCTGCACGACCACCTGCCGGAGATGCTGCCGATCGTCTACACCCCGACGATCGGGACGATGATCCAGCGGTTCAGCCATGAGTTCCGCCGGCCGGGCGGGGTCTACCTGTCCGTCGACGACCCGGAAGGCATTGCCGGCAGGCTACGCAACTACGGACTCGGTGCCCACGATGTGGATCTCATTGTAGTGACCGACGGCGAGGGCATCCTCGGCATCGGCGACTGGGGCGCAGGCGGGATCGCGATCACGATCGGCAAGCTCGCCGTCTATACCGCCGCGGCGGGGATCGACCCCAATCGAGTCATGCCGATCGTGCTCGACACCGGCACGAACAACACTGCACTCCTCGACGACCCCTTCTACATCGGCAACCGGCATGCCCGCGTTGGCGAAGCACGCTACAACGCCTTCGTTGACGCGTTCGTGCAGGCAGCGACCACCACGTTCCCCCGCGCGCTGCTGCACTGGGAGGATCTGGGCGCTGACAACGCCACTCGGATCCTGCGGCGCTACCGCACCTCGATCTGCACCTTCAACGACGACGTGCAGGGCACCGGCGCCGTCGCGCTCGCCGCCGTCCTGGCGGGTACGCAGCCGTCCGGAGCGCCTTTGAACGAGCAGCGCATCGCTGTCTTCGGCGCCGGAACGGCCGGGATCGGGATCGCCGAGCAGATCCGAGACGCGATGGTGCAGGACGGCTTGCCGGACAATGAGGCGACCCAACGGATCTGGTGCCTGGGTCGCAGCGGTCTCCTGGTCGAGGGGCAGCCGCGGATGCGCGACATCCAGCGGCGCTACGCTCGCCCCGAAGCCGAGGTAGCCAGCTGGCGCCACGACGCCCCCGACGGTGGTATCGATCTGCTCGAAGTCGTCCGACGGGCCCGCCCGACCGTCCTGATCGGCACGTCCGGAAGCCCTGGGGCGTTCAGCGAGGACGTGATCCGGGAGATGGCACGGCACGTCGAGCGACCAATCATCCTGCCGTTGTCCAACCCGACGAACCTGGCCGAGGCGGTGCCGGCGGACCTGATCGCTTGGACCGGCGGCCGGGCACTCATCGCGACCGGTAGCCCCTTCCCCCCACTGACTCACCAGCGCAGCACCTACGTCACCGCGCAGGCTAATAACGCGCTGGTGTTCCCCGGTTTGGGACTTGGGACCATCGTCAGCGGCGCCCGGCTCGTCACCGACGGCATGCTCACCGCGTCGGCACACGCCGTGGCCGGCCTTGTCGACGCGAGCACACCCGGCGCGCCGCTACTCCCCGAGGTGAACGACCTACGAGCGATCTCTACCGCCGTCGCCGAGCGAGTCGCCGCAGCCGCGGCGCAGGAGGGAGTGGCGCGGGTCGAGCGGCGCGATTGGGCGACGACGGTCGAGGCTGCGATGTGGAACCCGGAGTACCGACCACTTCGGCCAGCGGTTCAGTAGGGCACGATGGCCGCCAGAGCACGCACGCCCCGTTCTGGGCCCGAGGTTGATCGGCCACCCGGCCCGGCGGTGCACTGCAACCTCGCCGAGCTGATCACGCTGTATTACCGGCTGGTCCCGGCTGACGAGCTGAGCACTGCCGAACCCGCCGCGCTGCAAGCCGCAGTTCAGTCACACCTGGCGCTGGCCGCCGAGCGGGTGCCTGGCCGGGCCCTGGTCCGGCTACTCAATCCCACCTACGCCGAGGACGGCTGGAACTCGCCCGACACGGTGGTTCAGATCGTCACCGACGACATGCCCTACCTGGTGGATTCGGTGATCGCCGAACTGGCCCGTAACAACCTCTCGGTGCGACGTCTTGTGCATCCCCTCGTGGCAGTCCGCCGCGACCTCACCGGGAGCTTGCGTGAGGTACTCACTGGCGATCAAGCCGAGATGCCCAGCGATGCGCTGGTCGAGTCATGGATGTACGTGAACATCGATCGCATCACCGATCCTGACCGGGTCCACCAGGTGCAGCACCGGCTGGTCACTGTGCTCACCGATGTGCGTGAGGTGGTCGAAGACACCCCGCGGATGATCGCCACCGCTGCCGCGCTGGCCGACGGGCTCCAGGCCGCGCCGCCGCCATTGCCCGCCGAGGAGGTCGCTGATTGTGCCGCCCTGTTGCGCTGGCTGGCCGGCGGACGCTTCACCTTCCTCGGCTACCGGCACTACGAGCTGATCTGGACCTCGACCGATGGCCACGGCCGTGTGCCCGCGCTGCGGGCGGTGCTCGCGTCGGGCCTTGGTGTGCTGCGCAAGGACAGCGTCGCCACCCGGGGCTTCACCGCCGTGCCGGACGTCGACCCGCTGGCCCGGCATCTGCTGGTGCGCACCCAAGCCAGCTCGCCGGCCACCGTGTACCGCCCGGTGTACCCGCACTACATCGGGATCAAGACCTTCGATGAGCGCGGGGAGGTCACCGGCGAGCATCGCTTCCTAGGGATACTGTCCACCGCCGCGCTGCGCGCCGACGTGCTGGACATTCCGGTGATCGGCCGGATGGTCCGTGCGGTGATCCGGCGAGCGGGTGTGCCTGCCGACTCGTACTCGGGGCAGCAGATGCTGGAGGTGCTACAGACCTACCCTCGAGGCGAGCTGTTCAGCACCGATCCCGAGTCGCTGTACCAGACGGTGACGGGGGTGCTGTCCCTGGCGCAGCGGCGCACCTTGCGGCTGTTCTGCCGGCGCGATCCGTACGGCCGGTTCTTCTCCTGCCTGGTGTACCTGCCGCGCGACCGCTACACGACCAGCGCGCGGCTAGCCATGCAGGACGTGTTGATCCGCGATCTGCACGGCACCGGCCTGGACTACAGCGCCCAGATCGGCGAGTCGGTGCACGCGCGGGTGCACTTCACCGTGCACACCGATCCGCGCGATCCGGCAGTACCGGCCGCACCGGACGTCATGGCGATCACCGACCGGCTCGAGGACGCGGTCTACACCTGGGACGATCGGCTACTCGACGCTGCCGCAGTCAGCGGCGAAGCCATCGCCGAGCTCGTGCAGCGCTACCTGGCGGCTTTCCCGCAGGCATACAAGGAGGACTTCGACGCGGCCACCGCCTTGCTTGACATCAGCCGGCTGGAGGCGCTGGTCCCGCCGGACGGCCTGCACGTGCGCTTCGAGCTGCCAGACGGCGCCGAGCCCGGGGAGCGCCGGTTCAAGCTGTACCTGGCGGGCCAGCGGATCACCCTGTCGAAGGTGTTGCCGGTGCTGCAGGAGATGGGCGTGGAGGTGGTCGACGAGCGGCCTTACGAGGTGGTCCGCGGCGACGGCGTGCACTGCTGGATCTACGACTTCAGCCTGCGGCTGGATGCCGACCTGCTGCCGAAATTGGCCGACCAGGACGCCGACGATGTACAGCGCCGGTTCTGCGACGGTTTCGTGGCCGCCTGGCGAGGCGCCTGCGAAGTCGACCGGTTCAACGCGCTGGTGCTGCACGCCGGGCTGGACTGGCGGCAGGTAGCGGTGCTGCGGGGCTATGCGCGCTATCAGCGGCAGGGGCGTAGCCCTTACAGCGAACGCTACGTCGAGGACGTGTTACTCGGGCACAGTGACATCGCGGCAGCCCTGGTCGCGCTCTTCGAGGCGCGCTTCGACCCGGCGCTGGATACCGCCACCCGGGAGGTCAGCCACCGCGATCTGGCCATCCAGGCCACCACCATGATCGACGACGTGGTCGGGCTGGACGCCGACCGCATCCTGCGCAGCCTGCTCACTTTGGTGTGCGCCACGCTGCGCACCAACCATTACGTCCGCGACGGCAGTGGCGACCCCCGGCCCTACCTGGCCATCAAACTCGACCCGAGGGCGGTGCCCGGGCTGCCTGAGCCGCGGCCTGCGTTCGAGATTTTCGTCTACTCCCCGCGGGTGGAGGGCGTGCACCTGCGCTTCGGTCCGGTGGCCCGCGGTGGGCTGCGGTGGTCGGATCGCCGGGAGGACTACCGGACCGAAGCGCTAGGGCTGGTCAAAGCGCAGGCGGTGAAGAACGCTGTGATCGTTCCGGTGGGCGCCAAGGGCGCCTTTGTGGTCAAGCGCCCGCCCGCACCGACCGGTGATTCCGGGTTGGATCGGGACGCCACCCAGGCCGAGGGCGTCGCCTGCTACCGGTTGTTCATCTCCGGGCTGCTCGACCTCACCGACAACCTCGTCGAAGGCACCAGCTGGCATCCCAGCCAGGTGATCTGCTACGACGGCGACGACAGCTACCTGGTGGTCGCCGCCGACAAGGGCACCGCGACGTTCTCCGACATCGCCAACGAGGTAGCCGCGTCCTACCGGTTCTGGCTCGGTGACGCCTTCGCCTCCGGTGGCTCGTCGGGTTATGACCACAAGGCGATGGGGATCACCGCCCGGGGCGCGTGGGTGAGCGTCCAGCGGTACTTCCGCGAGCTCGGCGTCGACACCCTGACCGAGGACTTCACCGCGGTCGGGATCGGGGATATGTCCGGTGACGTGTTCGGCAACGGGATGCTGTGCTCAAGGCACACCAGGCTGCTCGCCGCGTTCGATCACCGCCATGTTTTCGTCGATCCGGATCCGGATCCGGTCAGCTCCTACGCCGAGCGCCGCCGGCTGTTCGAGCTACCCCGGTCATCCTGGGACGACTACGACCGATCGCTGATCAGCCCCGGCGGCGGGGTATGGCCTCGTGACGCCAAGCGGATCCCGGTCGGCGCCGCGATGCGCCGCGCGCTGGGCATCGAGCAGGGCGTCACCGAGCTGGCCGGGCCGGAACTCGTCCGCGCGATCCTGCTGAGCCCGGCGCAGCTGTTGTTCAACGGCGGGATCGGTACCTACGTCAAGGCCAGCATCGAAACCCACGCCGAGGTGGGTGACAAATCGAACGACGCGGTCCGGGTCGACGGCGCGCAACTGCGGGTGCGAGTGGTCGCCGAGGGGGGCAACCTGGGCCTGACCCAGCGCGGCCGGATCGAGTTCGCCCGGGCCGGTGGCAGGCTCAACACCGATGCCATCGACAACTCGGCCGGGGTGGACTGCTCCGACCACGAGGTCAACATCAAGATCCTGCTCGACCGGCTGGTCGCTGATGGCCTGCTGGGCGCTGCGGACCGCGACACCCTGCTATTCGAGATGACCGCCGAGGTCGCCACACTGGTCCTGGCCCACAACGCCAGCCAGAACACCCAGCTGGGGGTCAGCCGGGCGCACGCCACGTCGATGACGTCAGTGCACAGGCGGCTGGCCGCCCATCTGGAGCAGCGCCACGGACTGGATCGAAAGCTAGCGGTGCTGCCGAACGATGCGCAGTGGGAAGCGCGGGCCACCGCCGGCGAGGGGCTGACCTCACCCGAGCTGTCCACGTTGATGGCGCACGTCAAGCTCGGACTGACCGAGGAGATCCAGAACAGCGACCTACCGGACGACGAGGTGTTCCGCGCTCGGCTACCGGAGTACTTCCCCGCCCCGCTGCGCGACCGGTTCGCTGGGTCGATCCGGGAACATACGCTGCGGCGGGAAATCACCACGACGTTATTGGTCAACGAAATTGTCGACCGAGGTGGGATCACCTACGCCTACCGGTTGGCCGAGGAGCTGTCGGCGTCGGCGTCCGACGCGGTACGGGCCTACTCGGTGGCGGTGGCGGCCTTCGACCTGCCATCGACCTGGCAGGCGATCGCGGGACCGGGTAGCGCAGCGCCGACCTCGGTGGCTGACGGCATGATGCTGGAGTTGCGCAGGCTGCTGGATCGGGCCAGCCGGTGGTTGCTGCTCAACCGGCCGCAGCCGCTGGCGGTGGACGCCGAGATCAACCGGTTCCGCCCGCTCGTGCTCGCGCTGGCGCCGCGAGTGCCGGAATGGCTGTCGGGCCCGGAGGCCGGCCACGTATCGGACGCAGCGCGCCAGCTCATCGAGCAGGGGGTGACCGATGAGCTGGCGTTGCGGGTCAGTGCCGGATTAACCACCTTCGGGCTGCTGGACGTCGTCGAGGTCGCCGAGCTGACCGAACACAGCACTGAGCGGGTAGCGCAGCTGTACTACGCCTTGTCGGCCCACCTGGACATCGCCCGGATGCTGCGCCTGATCACTGAGCTGGAACGCGGCGACCGCTGGCATGGGCTAGCTCGCCTGGCGCTGCGGGACGACCTGTACGCGTCGCTGCGTAAGGTCACGCGTGACGCGGCGCGCAGTGGGGACCTCGGCGCCGATCCGGCGACCACCATTGCACGGTGGGAACAGCAGAACTCCTCCCGGCTGTCCCGCGCCAGGGCGACGTTCACCGAGCTGTCCCAGGATGGCAACGTCGATCTGGCTACCTTGTCGGTCGCGGTTCGCGCACTGAGTCGCTTGTGACATGACTGCTGAGCTGGGACGGGTCTGGCGAGTCCGGCGACCGGGCCCGATGGGCACCCACCCGCTGCACCGAGTGCAGGAACAGCCGCCCCGGCCCGCTGCCGGTGAACTGCTGGTGCGGGTGCTGGCCTGCGGGGTGTGCCGCACCGACCTGCACGTCGCCGAGGGCGACCTACCCGTGCATCGGGCCGGCGTGGTTCCCGGCCACGAGGTGGTTGGCCAGGTCATCGGATCCGGCGAGGGCGGCAGCGGCCCGTTCGAGATCGGGCAGCGGGTCGGCATCGCCTGGCTGCGCCGCACCTGCGGGCAGTGCCGGTACTGCACCCGCGGGTCGGAGAACCTGTGCCCGTACTCGCAATACACCGGTTGGGACGCCGACGGCGGCTACGCCGACTACGCCACGGTGCCGTCGGGCTACGCCTACCCGGTGCCCGACCGCTACCCCGACACCGAACTCGCGCCGCTGCTGTGCGCCGGCATTATCGGGTGGCGGGCGCTGATCCGGGCGAACCTGCCACCACGGGGCCGTCTCGCCCTCTACGGGTTCGGCGCCAGCGCGCACCTCACCGTCCAGATGGCGCTTGCGATGGGCGCGACGGTGCACGTGCTGACCCGCAGCCCGCAAGGCCGACAACTCGCCCTCGAACTGGGTGCCAGCTCGGCGGGCGGGGCTGCCGAGGCGCCGCCGGAGCCAGTCGACTCCGCGATCCTGTTCGCCCCCGCCGGGGAACTGGTGCCCGCCGCGCTGGGCGCGTTGGATCGGGGAGGCACCCTTGCGCTGGCCGGTATCCACCTGACTGACATCCCGGTGCTGCACTACCAGCAGCACCTGTTCCAGGAACGGCAGATCCGCAGCGTCACCGCCAACACCCGCCAGGACGGCCGCGACTTCCTGCGTTTCGCCGCCGAGCACCACCTGCACGTGGTGGCCAGCCCGTACCCGCTGGACCAGGCCGACGTGGCGCTGACCGATCTCGCGGCCGACCGCGTGCACGGTGCAGCCGTGCTTATCCCCTGACCGGCTGATATTGAGATTCGATCCACTGTGCCAGTCGGCGGATTCGCCGGCGTCCATCCAGGGCGGTCAGGTCGTCGGGAACGTCGTGGGCGAGTAGCCGCCGGCAGTGGAACAGCGTGTCCATACTGAGTTGATGGGCCTGCTGGTGTTCACCGAGCGCGCTCAGGTCACGGGCAAGGTTGTAGGCCGACGTCAGGGTGTTGGGATGGTCGTGGCCCAATACCTCCCGGCAACGGGTCAGGGTGTCCTCGTCAAGTGCGCGGGCTTGCTGGTATTCACCCAAGGAACGCAGGTCCAGTGCGACGTTGCTGGCTGAAATCAGGGTGTCGGGGTGGTCGTGGCCCAGCACCCGGCGCCGCCGGCTCAGGGTGTCCTCACCCAGGGTCCGGGCCTGCGCATGCTCACCCAGCGCCCGCAGGTCGTTGGCGAGATTGTGCGCCGAGGTCAAAGTATGGGGATGATCTTCACCGAGGACCCGGCGGTACCGGGTCAGGGCGTCCTCGTCGAGGACGAGGGCCTGCTCGTACTCGCCCAGTGCCCGCATGTCGACAGCGCAGTTGTGCGCTGAGATCAGGGTGTCGGGATGGTCCTCACCCAACACGCGGCGCCGCCGGCTCAGAGTGTCCTCGCCGAGTACCTTGGCCTGCTCGTGCTCACCCAGCGCGTGCAGGTCGTTGGCGAGGTTGTGGGCCGCGGTCAGCGTGTGAGGGTGATCTTCGCCCAGCGCTCGACGGCACCGGGCCACGGTGTCCTCGCCGAGCGCCCGCGCCTGCTGGTGATCACGCAGCGCCCGCAGGTCATTGGCGAGGTTGTGAGCCGCAGTCAGGGTATGGAGATGATCTTCGCTCAACGTTCGACGGCACCGGGTCAGGGTCTCCTCGCTGAGCACCCGGGCCCGCTGGTAATCACCTAACGCCCGCAGATCGACGGCGAGATTGTTCGCCGAACGCAACGTGGCGGGGTGATCCTCACCGAGCACCCGGCGGCGCCGGCTGAGGGTGTCCTCGTCGAGGACACGCGCCCGCTCGTGTTCACCCAGCGCGCGTAGGTCGTTAGCGAGGTTGTGCGCCGAACGCAACGTCTGCGGGGCGTCGTCGCCCAGCACCCGGCGGTAGTGAGTCAGGGTGTCCTCGCCGAGTCGGCCGGCCTGCGAATAATCACCGAGCGCACTCAGGTCGATGGCGAGGCTGTGCGCCGAAATCAGGGTGTCGGGGTCGTCCTCACCAAGGATCCGGCGGCGCCTGGCCAGGGTGTCCTCGTCGAGGACACGAGCCCGCTCGTAATCACCCAGCGCCCGGAAGTTAACTGCGAGGTCATGGGCGAAGGCAAGGGTGTCGGAGTGATCGTCGCCCCGCTCTTGACGGCAGTGTGCCAATCTCTGCTCCGCGACCTCCCCCAGAGCCCTCAAATCAACGGCAGGGGAAGCCGAGCCCGCGGAGTCAGGAACACCGTCGCCGAGAAGCTCCCGCAACAGCTGGCTCACCCGTTCGAACATCGCGCCCAGGCCCGCTTCCTGCTCCGAATCAGGCATAACTCACAGCATCCCACTGCTGTTGTCCCCCGACATGGAGACATATCGGGATCTACCTACCCTAAAAAAGCCCGATATGTCTCCATGTCGGCCTGGCCGGTGCAGCGTGACAACATCACCGGGGCGTGCCAGAGCCACGCCGGCCTACCCCGCTGGTCGAACAGGACGTGTACGGGCCACCTCAAACGATCGCCGCGTTCGGAGTGCAGGAGTCTGCCACTACTCGCGGATGCGAGTCAGCTCGGGCGTGGTGTGGAGGGGATTGCGGCGTGGTGGGCCGCCCAGCCAGACCGGGCAGCTACTGAGCACCCTGGGAATGCGCATCCACGGTCCCGGACAATGACCGCGCGGCGGATCGCGGCGGGCACGGTACGGCTGGCGCGCCCGATGTCCAGTGGCTCGCCCCGCGAGCCCAGCACCACCGGGATGATCTGGGCGTCGCAGGCGATGCGGCGGGCGATGTCGGCGTTGATCGGGCCACCCAGCGCCAGTGACGCCGCTCCAATCCGGCCTTGGAGCACCGGCAGGCTCACGGTCACCACGGCCTGGGGGCGTTCACCGCCCTCGGTGGGCAGCTCACCGTTGGCCAGCGCGCGCTGGGTGAGCTCGACCAGGGCGTCAGCGTCACGTTGGGCAGCAGTGCGCAGGTCGACCTCGACATCGGTGGCCGGACGGGGTGCGGCCAGCGGCTCAACGCCGCCCGGAGCATCTCGGCGGTCTCCCGATCCAGCCGTCCGGCCAGCTCACAGCCGCCGTCGAGGTCACGCAAGCGCAGCCACCGCCGCGTCTCAGGAGCGTCTTTGGGGGGTGGACCGTCCTGGTCAAGGTATGCCCAGGATCCGCTTGCCCAGTACCGCCAACTGCCCGGCATCCAGCGTCCGGGCATGGCGGGCCAGCTCGGCCTCCACCTCGGCGCGCTGCTCCGCGGGCACGTGGGCGGGGATGCGGGACAGCACCGAGCGGATCATCGCCACATCCCCAGCGCCGATCGCATGCTCGGCTACCGCGGCCGCGGTGGCCGGCAGCTTCGGCTCCACCGGCGCGCCACCGAGCCCACGGCCGGGCAGCACATCGGCGGTAGCATCAACCCTCGACCGCGCCTCACCCGCGACGGTTTCCAACGCGCCCAGCTCGGCATCACTGCTCTGCCACGACGCCGTCGACATGACCCAATTCTACGAAGGCACCCTGACAATTTAGGGGCATCTACCTCAGACCGTAGAGAAAATTCGGTCGGGAACTCGTCAATGGAGGCAACCAGACGTGCGAAATCCTCGCGCCATCGGTGTGGACGGCGTCTCGATTTCCCACCCTACACCGAGTTTGACCGGGCCCGCCGAGACAGCGCGCGACCTGTGTGGTGGGGCGTGACAGCGTCACGGCCGTGCTCGAGATCCGGGACGCCCAGCCGAGTGACGCGGGTGACATCGCTGCTGTGCGTATCGGATCCTGGCAGGTCGCCTACCGCGGTCTGCTGCCCGACCACATCCTGGCCGAGCTGTCGGTGCCCGACCGGGAACGGACCTGGCGGAACATCCTCACCGATCCGCCACGCCGGACAGCGGTTCTGCTGGCCACGTATGGCGCGACCGTCGTCGGCTTCGCCGCCGTCGGACCCGACCGAGATTCCACGGCTGCACCGGATCGGGGCGAGCTGTACGCGATCTATCTGCGGCCCGACCAGCAAAGGCGGGGAATCGGCACACAGCTGCACAATGCCGCCATCGACCGCCTGTGCGACCTCGGCTACACCTCCGCCTCGTTATGGGTCCTCGACGGCAATGAGGCGGCCATCGGCTTCTACCACCGGAATGGATGGGCGGCCGACGGCACCCGAAGGGTCGACCAGGGGCCCGGGGCTACTGACCTCCCTGAGCTGCGCCGCGGTCTGACCCGATATGGAGACATATCGGGGTCTATCTAGGGTCGGAAACCCCGATATGTCTCCATGTCGGGGTTTAGGGGCGCGGGGTCTTGGCGGGCTTCGGGTGTGCGCCTCCCGCCCGCTAACCGCGGAGGAGCCGTTCCAGTGCCTGCCGTGCTGCGGTGTCACGGGCGGCGGCCCGGGCGACGTCCTGCGCCAGTGCCTGCAGCCAGTCGTCCATTCCGACGCTGCGGCGGCTGATCACCACCCCGCGCACCACCTGCCGTAGTTCCGCGTCGATTCCGCCCTTACTGCCTTGACGAAGCTCGAGGTCTCGATTCTCACCGTGCACCACCAGCCGGACAGCGCGTCCCGGTCGGCCGGCTAGCCGATCAGCGACGCTGCGCTGGTAGTCGATCTCCACCATGCCCGGCGGTAACGCCTGAGCGAGCGCGCCGCTCAACACCCGGGCATACGAGGCGACCTCCGCCTGATCAGTCCGCAACATCGCCGCCAGCAGCTGCACGTCGCCCATCGGGCCCAGGCCGCTGTCCCCACCGGGCACGGGCGGGTTCGTCATGAGTCGGTCAGTGGCAGGACGAGCTGCGGCTTGGCGATCACATGGTCGGCACGCAGCGGGCGAACCGCGGTGCCGATCGCGAAGAACTCGGTGGTGTGGCCACCCCACCGATGTCCCAGCGAGAGCAACTGCACTCCGACGATGCCCTCGGCCGCGAGTTGCTCGGCTTCAGCCTGCATCCGGCTCATGGCCAGCTCCCGGGCGTCATAGAGCGCCTCGGTGAACTGCGGCAGCTCGACATTTTGACCGATGTTTCCCATCGCCTGCCAGAAACGCTGGTGCGCGACGTGGTACACGCAGGTACCCATCACCATGCCTAGCGGGGCGTACCCGGCCTGGATCAGGGTCCAGAAATCTTGGCCGGACAGGTCGGACGTGAACCGTTGGTCCCGGTTGTTGCGCCAGGACTGCCCGTCCGGGGTCTGCGGCTCATCCGCGCTCACCGCGGTGCCGACGGCGATGAATTCGGCAAGATCCGAGCCGAACTCCTTGAACTCGATCTCCAACCGGACCCCGACGATGCCGTCGGCACCCAACTGATCCGCCTCTGCCTCCATCCGGGTCATGGCGAGCTCGCGGGCGTGGTACATCGCCTGGGACAGCGTGGTCAATTCCTGGTTGCTGCCCCACCGGCCCATCTGGAACCCGACGTGGTAGATGCTGGAACCCAGCACCAGCCCGAGGGGACGGAAGCCGGCTTCCCGTACCAGCAAGAACTCGTTCACCGACAGGTCGGACGTGAACAGCGTGGTGGCCTGACCGGGCCGCATCTCGGCAAGCCGGCGCATCGCATCCTCGGGGATGCCCAGGGCAGTGGGATCGGCGGTCATTCGCTACTCCTCATCTTCCCGGCGGCTATCGCAGCGGCAGGATGGTCAACGATCGGGTCGGCGCGGTCAGACGTCGGTGAAAGCGCACCAGCGCGGTGCCGAAGACCGTGGATTCGGCGACATGGTCACGATGGCCCTCTGACGGCTCGATCTCGCCGATCTCCAGGCCCATCGAAGACACGATCGCCTCCTCGGCTCCCACCGAGCGGACCCGCTGATCGAAGCAGTGACGAGCATCGGCCCGCACGTGCATGACGAGTTCGGTGTAGCCGGCCACCTCGGTGTTACCGGCACCCCAGGATGCCTGCCGCTGCGTCGCCCAGTCGTCATGGCGCACCGCCACCGAGATCCCGTAGACCACAGCGCACGGCGCCCAGCCCGCCTGCAGCAGCTTGGACACGTCCTGGCCGGCCAGATCAGTGGTGAATACGCGGTTCGGCCGGTGCCGGGGCCGGGCCCGGACCGCTGTGCCCAACGCGACGAACTCCCGGTTGCCGCTACCCAGGTGGGACACCGACAGCCGCACTCCCACCACGCCATCGGCGTCCATCGCGGCGGCTTCCTCAGTCATCCGCTGCAGCGCCGTGCCGTAACCGTGGTAGAGAGCATCGACGTAGGGGCCGTACCCGACGAAACCGCGAGAACCCGACGACGTAACGGTCGGACCTCCGAGTCCAAAGCCGCTAAAGCCTCCCATACCGACGATGCCGCCGACGTAACCGCAGCCTCCGAAGCCGCTCCAGCCAATGTGCTCGACGATGCAGCCCATCGCCTCGCCGATCGGGTCGAAACCGACCGACTGCACCCCCACCGCACCAGGCACCGTCAGCAACGAGGTACGAAGACCGCTGCGCGCGAAGCGTGCCACCCTCTCGGCGGCTACCGGCGGCAGTCCACGGCCGTCCCACTCAGCCATCAGGGCTCACCTCAGTTCACCGCGCCGTCCCCCACCACCATAAGTCCGGCCGTGACGCTGCCGCCGCGGTGCCTGGCCGATGGCCTTGTCACCCTTCCGCAGGGTGATACCTTCGCCACGCAGTGAAACGTCGTCAGGGTAGGAGCAGACATGGCGCGCGTCGGACTGTTGAGCTTCTCGGACGGACGTGACTTCGTCCACAACGATGTCAAGGCGTTCGGGCTGGACGTCGAAGGCCGCATCGCGCAGGCGCTGGAGCAAGCCGGGCACGAGGTCATCCGCGCCTCGGAGCCGATCTGGACCAACACGCTGGCCACCACCGAGGCCCGCCGGGTCGCTGACGCGCGGCCCGATCTCACCATCTTCAACTACCCGGTGTGGGCCTTCCCGCACTTCTCGATGCTCGCTGCGGAGGCCACCCCGGGCCCCCTGCTGCTGTTTTCCAACATCGACCCGCAGTTTCCCGGGATGGTCGGCATGCTGGCCGCCGGTGGGGGGCTCGACCAGATCGGCCGGTCACACACTCGGGCGTGGGGCGACGTGTCGGACCCGACCGTGCGGGACCGCGTCCTGCAGACCGTTCGAGCCGCCACTGCGGTGTCCCGGCTGTCGGGCAGCACGTTCGGCCGCATCGGCGGGCGCCCCATGGGGATGTACACCGCGGTCGCGGACACCGACCAGTGGATGAGCACGTTCGGGGTGGACGTCGAGGAGATCGACCAGTGGGAGATCGTCCGCCGCAGCGCCGCTGTCGAACAGTCCCGGGTGACTGCCGGCCGGGAATGGCTGGAGCGCCACGCCGGAAAGGTGCACTACGACGGCAAGCAGCTGACACCCGAGCTGCTCGAACGTCAGATCCGCTCCTACCACGCGGTGCGGGAGCTGATCGACGAGTGGAACCTCGACTTCAGCGGGATCAAGGGCCAGCCCGAACTGACCACCCATTTCACCACCATGGACGTCACCGAGGCCTTCCTCAACGACCCCTATGACTGGGAAGGCCCCAAGCCCACCCACGTGTGCGCCACCGAGTCCGACATGGACGGTGCGCTGACCATGCAACTGCTCAAGGGCCTGTCCGGCACGCCGGTGCTGTTCGCCGACGTGCGGCACTACCACGCCGACCGCGACATCTGGGACCTGTGCAACTCCGGGCAGCACGCCACCTGGTACGCCGCGCGCAGTGACGACCCTTTGGAAAACCTGCGGAACGTGCACTTCTACCCGGAGATCTTCTACTTCCCCGCCGGCGGCGCCTCGGTGTCGTTTTTCGCCGCACCCGGTCAAGCGACCTTCGCCCGGCTCACCAGGATCGGCGGCAGGTACCGGATGCACGCCACGCGCGGCGAGTTCGAGCACTACGACGACGCCACCAACGAGGCGCTGGCCCGGCAGTCGACCTTCGAGTGGCCGCATGCGTTCGCCAGGCTGGAAGCCGACGCTGACGAGTTCCTGTCGACGTTCGGGGCCAACCACATCCACGCGGTGCCCGGTGATCATGTCGCCGAACTGCGCGCGGTATGCCGCATGCTCGACGTCGAATGGGCCGGGATGGGCACAGCTCGGTGAGTGCACAGTGAGCCTGCTGCTCGGTGTCGACATCGGCACCGCCAGCTCCAAGGGCGTGCTGGTCCGCGACGACGGCACCGTCGTGGCGACAGCGACCCGCGCGCACGAGGTGTCGATGCCCCATCCCGGATGGGTGGAACACGACGCGCAGCAGGTGTGGTGGGCCGATTTCGTGGGGATCAGCCAGGAGCTGACCGCGGCGGCGCGCGAACCCCTTGCCGCAGTCGGGGTCAGTGGCATCGGTCCGTGCCTGCTCCCGGTGAACGGGGAGGATCGACCACTGCGCCCGGCGATCCTCTACGGGGTAGACACTCGCGCTCAAGTTCAGATCGAGGAACTGAACCGGGCTCTGGGCGAGCAGACCATCCTGCAGCGCTGCGGGTCGGTGCTCACCTCGCAAGCGGTCGGGCCCAAGATGGCCTGGCTACGGGCGAACGAACCCGACACCTGGGCGGCCACCCGCCGCTTCCTGATGGCCAGCAGCTTCCTGGTGCGCCGGCTTACCGGCAGCTACATCCTCGATCACCACTCGGCCAGCCAGTGCACGCCGATGTACGACCCGGTGCAGCACCGGTGGATCGACGAGTGGACCGAGCTGATCGCTCCAGGGCTGGAGCTGCCGCAGCTGCATTGGCCGTCGGATGTGGTCGGCGAGGTACAGGCCAGCGCTGCCGAGCAGACCGGCATCCCGGCGGGGACGCCGGTGGTGGCGGGCACCGTTGACGCCTGGGCGGAAGCCACCAGCGTCGGCGTCACCGCACCCGGCGACGTCATGCTGATGTACGGCACGACCATGTTCCTGGTTGAAGTGCTCGACCGCCCGCGCCGCAGCCCGAATCTGTGGGGCACCGTGGGAACCTTTCCCGGGACCCACAATTTCGCGGCCGGGATGGCCACCTCCGGCGCGATCACCGAGTGGATCCGCAAGCTGACCGGGGAGTCCTCGTTCGACCGGCTGGTCGCTGAAGCCCAGCAGTCGCCGACCGGTGCACACGGCCTGCTCATGCTGCCGTACTTCGCCGGCGAGCGGACCCCGCTGTTCGACCCGGACGCCCGCGGTGTGCTGATCGGGCTGACGCTGCGGCACAACCGCGGGGATATCTACCGGGCCGCTTTGGAGGCCACCGCCTACGGAGTGCGGCACAACCTGGAAGCCATGCGCGACGCGGGCGGCCAGTATCACCGGCTGGTCGCGGTGGGCGGCGGCACCAAGGGCGGGCTGTGGACGCAGATCGTCTCCGACGTCCTGAATGCCCCGCAGCAACTCCCCCGCCAGACAATCGGCGCATGCCTGGGTGACGCGCTGCTCGCCGCCATCGGGATCGGGCTGTCACCCAAAGTAACACAGTGGAACCCCATCGCGATCACCATTGAGCCGCGTCCTGAACCCGCGGCGGCCTACGAGCGCTATTACGCCCTCTACCGGCAGCTGTACCCGAACACCAGAGATATCGCGCATGCCCTTGCCCAGGAACAGCGGGCGGGTTCGTCTTGCATCGGAGGTAGCTGATGGTCGCGCCCGCGTTCCTGAGCCGCGTGAGCACCCGACGCGTGTACGCATTGGGCGCGCTGGCGGCGGTGCTGTTCGGTTACGACAACGGCATCATCGGCGCGGCGCTGCTGTTCATCCCGCGCGATCTGCCGCTCACGCCCTGGCAGGAAGGCGCGGTGGTCAGCGCCACGGTGTTCGGGGCGATGGTGGGCGCATTGGGCAGCGGTCCGACGGCCGACCGTCTGGGACGGCAGCGGATCCTGCTCGCCGCAGGTGTGGTGTTCACCGTCGGCGCCCTGGGCGCCGGGCTGGCCGCCACCGTCGCCATGCTCGTCGGATTCCGCTTCGTCCTCGGACTGGGTATCGGCATCGCCTCGGTGCTGGTTCCCCTCTACCTGGCAGAAATGGCACCAGCGTCGGACCGCGGCGTGGTGACTTCGCTGAACCAGTACATGATCATCGTAGGGACGGCCCTGTCGGCTGCCCTCGGCTACGCGCTGGCGTTCGCCGGCTCGTGGCGGTGGATGCTGCTCATCGGTGTGTTCCCCGCCATCGTGCTGATGATCGGCATGCTCGCCATGCCCGACACCCCCCGCTCACTGATCCGGCGTGGACAGGACGACAACGCCCGCGCGGTCCTGATCGGTTTGCGCGGCGACACCGCGGCGGCCGAGCGCGAGTTCACCGAGATCACCGCAATCGAACGCCAGCAGCACGACACTCCCAGCCTCGCCCTGCTGTCGGCTCCGTGGGTGCGCAGGCTGCTGCTGCTGGGGGCCCTGCTGGCAATCTTCCAGCAGATCACCGGGATCAACGCGATCGTGTACTACGCACCGACCATCCTCACCGGCTTCGGGGTGTCCAAGACCACCGCGTTGCTGTTCGGTTTTCTCAATGGCTTGGTGAACATCGGGACCATCGCGCTGGTGGTCCGGTCCAAAGTCGTTGACCGGCGAGGCCGCAAGCCCGTCCTCCTGGCCGGCCTGGTGGGCATGTCGGTCAGCTTGGTCGCCGTCGGCGCAGCGGTGCTGACCCTCCCGGTCGACTCGACGGCGCTGTTCGCCATCGCGGCAGCTGCGTTCGTGCTGTTCACCAATACCTTCTCGGCGACCTGGGGGCCGGTCCTGTGGGTGATGCTGGCCGAGATCTTCCCGCTTGCCGTCCGAGGCGCCGCGATGGCCATCGCCACCCTGTTCAATTGGCTGGCCGCTTTCGTCATCTCACTGACCTTTCCCAGCTTCGTTGCGTTCGCCGGCATAGGTAGCGCCTTCATCGTCTTTGCCGCCATCGGCGTGGTGCTCTTTCCGGTCGTCTGGTGGATGGTGCCCGAAACCAAGGAGCGCAGCCTGGAATCACTGGAAGCGGCGTTTCGGAGCAGCCGCGGGATCCGGCTGGCCGAGCGCGCCGGAGGCGCAGCATGACCGTCAATTACGGAGCCTACGGTTCGAGCCTGCGAGACCTACCGCGGTTGCGCAGCACCCGCAGGCGGCGCGCATCCAGCTGGGACCGCACGGGCGGAAACGACGACCGCCTCACGCTCCAACCAGGACAAAGCGCCACCCTCGCAGACATCGAGGGTGCCGGCACGATCAATCACATCTGGGTTACCGTCGCCAACGAGCGCATGATCCGCGACCCGTGGATGCGCGAACCCGATTACCTCCGGCGGCTCGTGCTCCGCGCTTACTGGGACGGCGAAGCGCATCCCAGTATCGCCGTCCCGCTCGGTGACTTCTTCGGAGTCGGGCACGGCCGCACCACGAACTTCGTCTCCGCCCCGCTTCAGATGAGTCCTGAGGACGGCAAGGGGTTCAACTGCTTTTTCCACATGCCTTTCGGCGCGGGCGCCCGCTTGGAGATCACCAGTGAGCTCGCGGAAGAGACGGTGTTCTTCTACTACTACATCGACTACGAGGAGCTCGACGAGCTCGAAGACGGCATCGGGCGATTCCACGCCCAATGGCGGCGCAGCAACCCCTGCGGGGGAACAGAACAGCGAAACGAAAGCAACGCCGAGTTCCTGCTGTCGGGGGAAAATCTCGACGGAAAAGCGAACTACACCATTCTGGAGGCGACCGGCCACGGGCATTACGTCGGTTGCGTGCTCAACATTCACAACCTTCGCGACACTACCGAGTGGAACTGGTACGGCGAGGGCGATGACATGATCTTCATCGATGGCGAGAAGTGGCCTCCGGCGCTGCACGGCACCGGCACCGAGGACTACTTCAACACTGCCTGGTGCCCGACCCAGACCTACCACGCGCCGTATCACGGCATCACCTTGCCTGGTGGCGACAATTGGAGCGGGCAAATCAGCCTGTACCGCTTCCATATCGAAGATCCCGTGCCGTTCGAGCGCTCCATCCGGGTCAGCATCGAGCACGGGCATGCGAACAAACGCAGCGACGACTACTCCTCAGTCGCGTACTGGTACCAGGCCGAGCCGCACCTGCCCTTCGACCTGGATCCCGTCGAGCGGCGGACCCCACGAGCCCGGTGATGCGCCCAGGAACTCGGATCCCAGCAGCTACGGTCGCGGTGGTAGCCACACCGAAACCGCTTAGCTCGGCGGTAACGCGCGAAGCTAAAAGATGGTTACGCTGAGCGGCCAGGCCACTGCGGAGTTTCAGCAGCATCCTTCGGGCGCCGACCGACACCATTCCCCGTGTCGAACCACCAGCAGGTGTGGCATTGCGGGCATTGCACGTATACCAGGTTGGCCTCCGAATCGAGCAGGTAGAGACCATCCTTATGTGAGCAATGCGAACACGGACGCCAGACCTTCCGGCCGACGTTCACCGCTGGGTCAAGTGCCATCAGACAAATACCTCCACGCTTTACCTGTCGACCGACAGCGCCTCGACCAGAGCGCCCACCGGGGGATCACTCAGAGCCCGCGCCACATCGGCCAGAGCGACGATGCCGATCACCTGCTGGCCATCGATCACCGGCAACCGACGAACCTGGTGCCGGCGCATGGTCGCCAGCATCTCCTCAGCGCTGTCGTCTGCGCCGACTGTAACGGCCTCGCCTTGCGCAAGCTCACCGACATGGACAGCGCGAGGATCATTCGCAGCGGCGATCCCTTTGACGACGATATCCCGGTCGGTGATGAGACCCTTCAATTTGTTGTCTTCGCCACAGATCGGCAGTGAACCAACGCCCAACTCGGCCATCCGCCTGGCCGCATCCAGAACCGAGTCACTGGAGCGCACGCATACCGGATCAGGCGTCATGATCTCGCGAGCGGTCTTCGCCATGGTCGGCTTCCTCCACATGGCTGGAGTGCTTACCGGCTCTGGCTACCCGCGCACAGCTCGTCGAAACATCCGCCACCGGCCTCAGCCCACATACCGGCGAGCAGGCGAGCGCCGTTGCGGCTCCTCTAACAGCTGTAGCCCGTGCTCCACCTCCGGCGGCACCACCCGACGCTCCCGCACCACCCAGGCCAGCCCCCCTAAGGCCTCGGCGAAGGCCATCACGCTGGCCCAGTCCCGAGGTACCGAGCCCAGCATCGTGGCCGTCCGGCGCAGCGCGCTCGGTAACGGACGGCGCAGCCACGCGGTCCACAGGGTGTTGCGGATTCCCAGCTGCCGCCGTCGTCGCGGGTCCCGGGAGGCAGACGGGGCGTGCTCGATCACCACTTCCGGCGCCCAGCACATCCACCACCCGGTGGCGGCGAGGTCCAGGGCGAGCAGTTCCTCCTCGCCGCCTAGCCACAGCCGGGGCGAGAACCCGCCGACCTCCCGGAAGGCCGTGACGCGAAACATGCTTGCCCCAGCGAGGACGCTGAGCAGAGCTGGGCCAGGCAGCCAGGATGGCCCCGGTATGGGAGAGTTTCGCAGCTCAGGGGTGATGGGATCCTCGGTCATGGCTGGAGCCACCAGGATCCGGCCGGTAACCGAGGCCAGCTCCGGATACGCGTCGAGCAGGTCGGCAGCGCGGGTCAGCGCACCGGGTCGCCACCGGGTGTCGTCGTCACAAAACGCCACATAAGGCGTGTTGATGTCTCGAACCGCCTGGTTGCGGGCCACCGCACCGAGGTTGCGTGCGCTGCGAAGCAGCGTTACCTGACCGAATCGCTCGGCGACGGCGTCGGCGGTGCGGTCGGTGGAGCCGTTGTCGACGACCACCACGGGAGCCTGGTCGGGAAGTGCGGTCATCCGCTCGAGGGTGTCTAACAGCTCTGCCTTGCGGTTCCAGGTGATGATCACCACCGTGACCCGGCCGCCGGTCACCGGGCACCGCCTTCGAGCATGCGGACCTGCTGCTCGACGGCTGAGGGCAGCGGAGCTCGCCGCCGCAGTGCCGCCGGTAGCCGGACCAGTGCCTCACGTAACGCCGCGCGGGCGGCCACGTCACGCATCGAGCGCCGAGCGAGTGCCGCCGCTGCGGCGATGACCACTGGTCGCGGCCTGCGGAGTACCGCAGTCAACAGGGCGTTGCGCAGCTCGGCCACCCGGCGACGCTGCGGATCGGCCCGGTCCATGGAGGGATGATGGTGAGCGACGACGTCGTGCAGGTACGCCCGATCCCACCCGGCTGTGGCCAGGTCGTAGCACAACAATTGCTCCTCCCCGATGAAGAACAGCACGCTGCTGAAACCACCGACCTCACAGAACGCCCGCCTGCGAAGCACCGCTGCGCACGCCAGGAAACCGAGCACAGACGGGCCGGGGGCGTCAGGCGCGCGGGGTAGCGGGCTGTGCGCCAGCAGCGGAGTCACCGGGTCGGGACGCTCCGCCGGGCCGACCAGGGTCCGAGCCGCCACCAACCCCAGACTCGGGTGGCTGTCCAGTACCGCTGCGGCTCGCTGCAGCGCTCCCGGAGCCCACCATGAGTCGTCGTCACTGAAGGCAACGTAGGGAGTACGCGCGGCAAGCACACCGAGGTTGCGCGCCGGGGCGCCATAGTTACGCGGCAACGCCAGCACGACCGTCCCGGTGAACTGCTCGCGCACCGCCTGGGCCGTGCCGTCGGTCGAGCCGTTGTCCACCATCACCACCGGTGGTGCCGGAACCAGTTCGTGCAACCGGCACAGGGTCCGGATCAGTTCCTGGCGTCTGTTGCGGGTGGCGATGACGACCGTGACCCCGCCGCTCACCGCGGCCCCCTCACGCGACGCACGCGAACTCGTTACCCGCCGATCACGGTTCGCAAACGTCCGACCACGTTTCACGCCACCCCGGTGCGGGTACGAGGTGGTGAGTAGAGCGAGGGGGCTTGCGGTGAGCACCAGGTTCAGCAGGGCCGTGGTCACAGGTGGGGCCGGGTTTCTCGGGTCGCACGTGTGTGAACAATTGCTTCGTCGGGGTACGGCTGTCTTGTGCCTGGACAATTTCCTCACCGGCACGCCGGCAAATATCTCGCATCTACTCGGCGAGCCACGATTTCGTCTGATCAAGTGCGACGTGACCGATTTCGTGCACGTTCCCGGCCCAGTCGACTTGGTGCTTCATCTCGCCTCTGCGGCGTCGCCGGCCGATTACCTGCGGTTTCCCATCGAGACACTCAAGGTGGGCAGTCTGGGCACGCTGCACGCGCTGGGGCTTGCCGTCGAGAAAGGCGCGCGATTCGTGCTGGCCTCAACCAGCGAGGTCTATGGCGATCCGCTGCAGCACCCGCAGCGCGAGAGTTACTGGGGCAACGTCAATCCGGTCGGCCCACGCAGCGTCTACGACGAAGCCAAGCGCTACGCTGAGGCGCTCACCACCGCATACCGGCTGTCGCGTGGGGCCGATACGGCGATAGTGCGGATCTTCAACACCTACGGTCCCCGGATGCGCCCGGACGACGGTCGCGCCATCCCGACCTTCATCCGCCAGGCACTGGCCGGCGAGCCTCTGACGGTCACCGGCGACGGCAGCCAAACCCGGTCGGTGTGCTACGTCGATGACACCATCCGGGGGATCCTCGCGCTGGCGGAGTCGGACGCACCAGGGCCGGTGAATATCGGCGGTCCGGTGGAATTGCCGGTGGTCGAGCTGGCCACGACCGTCCTCGAGCTCAGCGGGTTGCCGGGCTCGGTCCGGCACATCGAGCGGCCCGTCGACGATCCCCGGGTCCGTCGCCCGGACATCACCTTGGCCCGCGAACTGCTCAACTGGGAGCCACAGGTGCAACTCCGCGACGGCCTCGCGCGAACCATCGCCTGGTTTCGCTCCCAGTTAACCCGCCCCGACATGGAGACATATAGGGCTAAAAGACCTGCTCGGCACCCCGATATGGCTCCATCTGGGGCCTAGTTTGTGCCGCCGCTTCGCTGGGTAGTCGGTCGTTATCCACAGCCGCGTGGCGGCAGGACACATCTCGTGCCTATGGAGGGCCAGATGCGCATCCTGGGTATCAACGCGATTTTCCACGATCCGGCTGCGGCGCTGGTGGTCGATGGACAAATCGTGGCCGCCGCAGAGGAAGAGCGGTTCAGCCGCCGTAAGCACGGCAAGCGCCCGGTGCCGTTTTCCGCATGGGAGCTTCCCGAGCTCGCTGCCCGATGGTGCCTGCAGACCGCCGGCATCGGTCCCGATGACCTGGATGCCGTCGCCTATTCCTATGACCCGGCATTGGTCCAACCAGGCCAAGACGGGTTGGACGAAAGGTGGGAAGACCTCCGCACCACCTACGCCCGCCGTGCACCGCACTTTCTGGCTACCGCGCTTCCCGAGTTGGACCCGGCGGCCGTGCGCTTCGTACCGCACCACATTGCGCACGCCGCCTCCGCAGGCCTCGCCGCGCCCTTTCGCGACTGCGCGGTGCTTGTCGCCGACGGTCGTGGCGAGGCCACTTCGTACCTGGCCGGCCGCTACCGCGATGGTGAGCTCGAGGTGCTGGCCAGCCAGGAGCTGCCGCATTCGCTGGGTTTGATGTACGAAGAGGTCACCGATCACCTGGGGTTCCTGCGCTCGTCTGACGAGTACAAGGTGATGGCGCTGGCCTCTTACGGCCGGCAGCCCGCCAACGAGCCGGCTTTGCTGCCCACGCTGCGCGAACTGATCCGCACCACGGGCGATGGCGGGTTCGTCGTGGCGCCCATCGACTGGTCCGAACTCGCGAAGCGACGCGCGCCCGAAGGGGAGCTGCAGCCCGAGCACGTCGAACTTGCCGCCGCCGTGCAGGTACGCCTGGAGGAGGTGCTGCTGGAACTGGCGGAGTGGCTGCACCGGCGCTGCGGCGAGCGGCGCCTGGCGATGGCCGGCGGGGTGGCACTGAACTGCGTCGCGAACACCCGTCTCGCCGCGGAAGGCCCTTTCGACGAGGTATGGGTGCAGCCCGCCGCGGGCGACGCCGGCACCGCGCTGGGCGGGGCGTTGCACCTCGCGCGAGCCTTCGGTGAGCCGATCACTCCGATGCCGGGGGCTGATCTCGGTCGCGGCTTCACCGACGAGGAGCTCGCCCGCTGGCTGGACGACGCGCACATCCGTTACGAGCGCCCCCCGGATGTGGCCGCCGCGGCCGCCGAAGCATTGGCCGCGGACGCGATCGTGGCCTGGTTTCAGGGCCGCAGCGAGTTCGGCCCGCGCGCGTTAGGCCACCGATCGTTGCTGGCTCACCCGGGGCGCGCCGGCAATCTCGACCGGCTCAATGCGGTCAAGGGCCGTGAGCAGTTCCGGCCGGTGGCGCCCATGGTGCTGGCCGACCGCGCTGCGGAGCTGTTCGGCCGCGGCCCGGTGCCCAGCCCGTACATGTTGTTCGTGCACGACGTGGCGCCCCAGTGGCGCGACCGCATCCCTGCCGTGGTGCACGTGGACGGCACCGCGCGGATCCAGACCGTCGACCGTGGCAGCGAGCCCTTGCTGGCCCGGCTGCTGGACCGGTTCGCCGAGCTGACCGGACTGCCCGCGGTGGTCAACACCAGCCTGAACACCGCGGGCCGGCCCATGGTGGATGACCCGCGCGACGCGCTGGAGTGTTTTGGGTCCGCCCCGGTCGACGTGCTGGTGCTCGGGCCTTTCCTGCTGCGCCGTTTCGAGCTGACTCGATGAGCTACACGGTGGTGATCCCTACGATCGGCCGGCCCAGTTTGGGCGACCTGCTGACGCAGCCGCTGAGTCGCCACTCGCAGGTCCTCGTGGTCGACGACCGGCCCTTGGGCTGTGCAGACTTGCAGCTGCCGGAGGTCGACTTTCCGGTACGGGTACTGCGCTCAGGCGGCCGGGGGCCGGCAGCGGCCCGCAATGCCGGCTGGCGCGCCGCGGGCACCGAGTGGGTCACCTTCCTCGATGACGACGTGTTACCCGGACCCGACTGGGCCGCGCAGCTGGCGCAGGACCTGCGCGGCCTCGCCCCGGACACCGGCGCCAGCCAAGGCCGGATCGAGGTGCCGCTGCCCCAAGACCGGCGACCGACCGACTTCGAGCGCGGCACCGCCGGCCTGGCCACCGCCCGGTGGATCACCGCGGACATGGCCTACCGCCGCACCGCGCTGCACCGGGTCGGTGGGTTCGATGAGCGCTTCGGCCGGGCCTACCGGGAAGACGCCGACCTGGCGCTGCGGGTGATCGCCGGCGGCTACCGCATCGTGCAGGGGCGGCGGAGCACCGTGCACCCGGTGCGGCCGTCTTCGCCGCTGGCCAGCGTCCGAGCGCAACGCGGTAACGCCGACGACGTCCTGATGCGGCGCCGGCACGGGCCTGGCTGGCGGCAACGGATCGGCGACGGGCATGGCCGGCTGCGCCGGCACGGGCTGACCACTGCCGCCGCGGCCATCGCGCTCGGTGCCGCAGCGCGGCGGCACCCCTTGGTTGCGGCCGCGGCGGCTCTGGTGTGGGCCGCGCTGACCGGCGAGTTCGCTG
Organism: Pseudonocardiaceae bacterium; assembly: GCA_036378735.1. Classification (GTDB taxonomy): domain Bacteria; phylum Actinomycetota; class Actinomycetes; order Mycobacteriales; family Pseudonocardiaceae. Next base: position 42,612 of record DASUVX010000144.1, read on the forward strand.
CACACCGGATCCTGCCCGGGCCGCGCAGCGCCAGCGAGATCGGCCGGATGCTGGTCACCAGCATCGCCATCCCGCCGGTGGCGTGCTGGCATCGGTTGGCCGGCGAACTGCGCTGGCGAGCCGTGCCGCCGGCCACCTCTGTGCCCGCCGCGGTGCTGTTCGACCGCGACGGCACGCTCGTGCACGATGTGCCCTACAACACCGATCCCACCGCGGTACGTCCGGTGCCTGGGGCGCGTGCGGCGCTGGACCGGCTGCGCGACATCGGTATCCCCCTCGGTGTGGTCACCAACCAGTCCGGCGTGGCGCGGGGGCTGATCAATCCAGCTCAGCTGGAGCAGGTGAACGCCAGGGTGGCGGAATTGCTGGGCCCGTTCCAGGCGTGGAGCGTGTGCCGGCACGGCGAAACCGACGGTTGCGGGTGCCGCAAGCCGGCGCCGGGGCTGGTGAAGGACGCCGCCGCGCAGCTGGGCGTTCCGGTAGACCGCTGTGTGGTCATCGGAGATACCGGCGCGGACGTCACCGCGGCCGCCGCGGCCGGTGCGCGGGGAATCCTGGTGCCCAATGACCGCACCCTGGGTGCGGAGATCCAGGCCCAGCGTGCGTCCGGGGAGGTCGCACCCGACATCACCGCAGCCGTCGAGCTCGCCCTGTCGGGGCGGGTCGAGCCATGAGCACCGCGCCGATGGCCGGGACCGTGCTGGTCGCCCGTCTGGACAACGCGGGAGATGTGCTGCTGGCCGGGCCCGCGGTCCGGGCCGTCGCCGCGCATATCGACAAGGTCGTGATGCTCACCGGCCCGCATGGCAGCGCGGCCGCCACGCTGCTACCCGGGGTCGATGAGGTGATCGAATGGTGCGCACCGTGGATCGATTCCCATCCCGCCCCGGTCACGACACAGCACGTCGCCGCGCTGCAGGACGCGGTGCGGGCGCACGCGCCGCAGGCCGCGCTGCTGCTGACATCGTTTCACCAGTCGCCGCTGCCGCTGGCGCTACTGCTGCGGCTGGCCGGAGTCGGCTGGATCGGCGCGATCAGCGAGGACTACCCCGGTTCACTGCTCGATTTGCGCCACCATGTCGACGGCGATCCACCGGAGGCGCAGCGCGGCCTGGACCTGGCTGATGCAGCCGGTTACCGGTTGCCGGCCGGGGACGACGGGCGCCTCGCGGTGCGCCGGCCGCTGCCCAGCGCCGAGCACCTCACCGGAGCATCCGGCTACGTCGTGGTTCATCCGGGTGCGTCAGTTCCAGCCCGGGAATGGCCCGTGCAGCACTGCGCAGGTGCGGTGCGAGCACTGACCGCCGCCGGTTATCGCGTGCTGGTCACCGGCTCGGCCTGCGAGCGGCACCTCACCGCCCAGGTGGCCGGCGACTACGGCGTCGACCTCGGCGGCCGCACCGACCTGCGCACGTTGGCCGCCGTCCTCGACGGCGCCGCCGTGGTGATCGTGGGCAATACCGGGCCGGCGCATCTGGCCGCCGCGGTGGGCACACCGGTGGTGTCGCTGTTCGCTCCGGTGGTGCCCGCCGCCCGGTGGGCGCCTTACGGGGTCCCGACGGTGCTGCTCGGCGACCAGCACGCGCCGTGCCGCGATACCCGTGCGCGGCTTTGCCCCGTGCCCGGTCACCCGTGCCTGTCCGGCGTGCCTCCGGCCGACGTCGTCGAGGCGGTGGCCTCGCTGCTCACGGCCTCCCGATATGGAGACATGTCGGGGTCATCGAGGTTCGATGACCCCGACATGTCTCCATATCGGGAGGTGGAGGGCGTGATATGAGGGTGCTGCACTGGCATGTCCACGGGTCCTGGAGCACCGCATTCGTCCGCGGCAACCACACGTACCTGGTGCCGGTGACGCCGGACCGCGACGCCGATGGCCGCGGCCGGGCCCAGACGTTCGACTGGCCGGCGAACGCGGTGGAGATCGCGCCTGAGGCGCTGGCCGGCGCAGACGTCGACGTCGTCGTGCTGCAGCGGCCACACGAGCTCGAACTCACCCAACAGTGGCTGGGTCGCCGGCCCGGGCGAGAAGTGCCGGCGGTCTACGTCGAGCACAACACCCCCCGCGGCGACGTGCCAAATACCCGGCATCCGCTGGCCGACCGATCAGACATCCCCGTCGTGCACGTCACGCCGTTCAACGAGCTGTTCTGGGACTGCGGTTGCGCGCACACCTTGGTGATCGAACACGGGATCCCAGACCCGGGATACCGGTACACCGGCGACATCCCGCACGCCGCCGTGGTAATCAACGAACCGGTTCGCCGGTCGCGAGTCACCGGCACCGACCTGCTGCCCCGCTTCGCCGCGCAGGCGCCACTGGACGTCTTCGGCATGGCGGTCTCGCAGCTACCGGCCAACGGCCGGATCACCACCTTCGTGGACCTGCCCCAGGCGCGGATGCACGCTGAACTGGCCCGGCGCCGGGTGTACCTGCACCCGATCCGCTGGACCTCGCTGGGCCTGTCACTGCTTGAGGCCATGCTCCTGGGGATGCCGGTGGTAGCGCTGGCCACCACCGAAGTGGTGGAGGCGGTGCCGCCGGACGCTGGGGTGGTCTCCACCCGGATCGATCTGCTCGCTGGCGCACTGCGCGCCTTCATCGCCGACCCCGACCTTGCCGAGCACACGGGCGTGGCAGCCAGAGCCGCTGCCCGCCGCAGGTACGCCCTCGACCGGTTCTGCACCGACTGGGATCAACTGATCAAGGAGGTGAGCCGATGAGGATCGCCCTGATCTCCGAGCACGCCAGCCCGCTCGCGGCGATCGGCGGGGCCGATTCGGGTGGGCAGAATGTGCACGTCGCTGAGCTCGCGCGGGCACTGGGCGAGCGCGGGCACCACGTGACCGTGTACACCCGCCGCGATGATCCCGGGCTAGCCGATCGGGTCCGTGTCGGCCCTGGGATGACCGTGGAGCACGTACCCGCCGGACCCGCCACCGTCCTGCCCAAGGACACGTTGCTGCCTTACATGGCGCGGTTCGGCGACCACCTGGCGGGCCGGTGGCTGGTAGAGCCGCCGGACGTGGTGCACGCCCACTTCTGGATGAGCGGGCTGGCTGCGCAGCGCGGTGCCGGCCGCGTTCCCGGCACCGGTATCCCCATGGTGCAGACTTTCCACGCGCTCGGCGTCGTCAAGCGCCGGCACCAGGGCGTGTTGGATCCGAGCCCACCGTCCCGATTGCGGCTTGAGGCCGGACTGGCGCGCGATGCGGCGCTGGTGGTGGCGACCTGCACCGACGAGGTGACCGAGTTGACCGCCCTCGGCGTGCCGGCGTCGCGGGTAGCGGTGGTGCCGTGTGGCGTCGACCTCGATCGTTTCACCCCTAGCGGGCCACGGGCGGCCCGCGACCGCCGCCACCGCATCCTGTCGCTGGGACGGCTGGTCGAACGCAAGGGCGTCGAAACCACCATCCGCGCGATGACCGCAGTGCCGGACGCCGAACTGGTCGTCGCCGGTGGTGGGGACGCCATCGCAGACGCGGAGCAGGCGAGGCTGACCGCCGTCGCGCAGGCATGTGGTGTCCCCGACCGGGTCCGGCTGGTCGGTCAGATCCCGCGGCAGGACGTGCCCGCTCTGCTGCGCTCGGCGGACGTGGTGGTCAGCGTGCCCTGGTACGAACCGTTCGGGATGGTGCCGTTGGAAGCCATGGCCTGCGGGGTGCCGGTGATTGCCTCTGCGGTCGGCGGGCACCTCGACACCGTCGTCGACGGCCGTACCGGCGCGCTGGTGCCGCCACGGGACCCGGCCGCGCTGGCGCAACGGCTGCGCGAGCTGCTCGCCGATCCCGCCAGGCTGGCTGCGATCGGTTCGGCCGCCGCGGCGCGGGCGCGCACACGATACGGCTGGAGCCGTATCGCCGTCGAGACGGAGTCGCTCTACCGCCAGGTACTGGCCGGCGATGCGACCCGGGCAGCCACCGCGCCCGGAGGCCAATCATGAGCCGCGAACACCTCGCCGCGCTGCGCAGCGCCCTGGAGCGGATGGAGGACATCGCCGGCGCCCGCGCGGCGTCCTGGGGACGTCACCTCGCGGCGGTGCTGGGTGGCGGCGGCCGGTTGCTCGCTTGCGGCAATGGCGGCAGCGCGGCGGAGGCCCAGCATCTCACCGGCGAGCTCGTCGGCCGGTTTCTGCACGATCGTCGCCCGCTGTCGGCGATCGCCCTGCACGCCGACACCTCCTCGCTCACCGCGATCACCAACGACTACGGCGGGCATGAATCGTTCGCCCGGCAGGTCTTCGCGCACGGTCGGCCCGGCGACGTGCTCATCGCGCTGTCCACCAGTGGCGCCAGCCGCAACGTGGTCTCGGCGGCCAAGGCGGCGCACGAAGTCGGCATGACCGCGTGGGCGCTGACCGGCCCGGCGCCCAACACGCTGGCCGCGGTGTGCGACGACGCGATCGCGGTCGAGGCCCCCAGCGCCGCGAACGTCCAGGAGATCCATCTCGCCATCGTGCACGCGGTGTGCATCGCGATCGACGACGCGCTGGGCGTGGTCGCGCCGAAACGGCCGCTATGACCGGCGCCCGGATGGTGGTCATCGGCGACACGTTGCTCGACAGCGATGTCGAGGGCCGGGTGGACCGGATGTGCCCGGATGCACCGGTGCCGGTCGTGGACGTCCAGGCGCAGCGCTGGCGTCCCGGCGGGGCGGGCCTGGCGGCGCTACTGGCCGCTCGCGCAGGCCACGACGTGGTACTCGTGACGGCGCTGGGCACCGACCCGCCGGCTCGGCTGCTCGCGGACCTGCTCGCATCCCACGTGGAACTGGTGCAGATGCCGCTGCGCGGCACCACCGCATGCAAGACCAGGATCCGCACAGAAGGTCGTTCCCTCCTGCGGGTCGACGCGGGTGACGGCCGGGCCGCCGGCGCGCCCGCCAGGAACCGCTTTCCGTCAGTGCTCGACGGCGCCGAGGCGGTCCTGGTGTCCGACTACGGGCGCGACGTCACTGCCGATCCCTCGGTGCGCGATGGGCTGCTCGAGGTCGCCCGCCGGGTACCCGTGGTGTGGGATCCGCACCCCCGAGGGGCCCTGCCGGTGCCCGGCTGCCGCATGGTGACGCCGAACGAGGCCGAAGCGTCCGGGGCCATGCTGCCGTCCGCCACAGGGTCAACGGCCGCCGCGGCGCTGCGTGGATGGTGGCGGTGCGACGCGGTGGCGATCACCCTCGGGGCTCGCGGTGCGGTGTTCGCCACCGGGCAGGACTGCACCGCGGTGCCGGTACCCGAACTTGATATTCCCCCGGATTGCGACACCTGCGGGGCGGGCGACGCATTCGCTGCCGCAGCGACCGGCGCCCTGCTCGGCGGCAGCTCGATCAGCGCGGCAGTGGCCGCGGCGGTCTGCTCGGCATCGGAATTCGTCGCCGCCGGGGGCGTCGCTTCGGTCCATGCGCCACCTGCCGGGCCCCCGGCTTCGCCCGGCTGTGCTGCGGATGTCGTGGCCCGGCTACGTCGACGGGGTGGACGGCTGGTGGCCACCGGCGGCTGTTTCGACCTGCTGCACCCCGGTCATCTGAGCCTGCTGCAGAAGGCCCGTGCGATGGGTGATGCCCTCGTGGTGTGCGTCAATTCCGACGAGTCAGTCCGCCGGCGCAAGGGTCCCGGCCGCCCGATCGTGCCCGCGGCCGGCCGGATCGCGCTGCTCGAGGCGCTGGAGCCGGTCGACGCGGTGATCTCCTTCGACGAGGACACTCCCGCTGCGCTGCTGGACAGCGTGCGCCCCGACGTGTGGGTCAAAGGCGGCGACTACACCATCAGCGAATTGCCCGAGGAGCCGGTGGTGCGCCGGCACGGTGGCCGTGTGGTGATCATCCCGCTGCTCGACGGGTACTCAACGAGCCGGCTTGTCTCCGCCGCCGGGAGCTGGAGACAGCCGCGCAGTCGCAGCTGCGGCACGGTATGAAGGAGGTCCCAAAAATGAGATCACTGGGCAATGTGCTGATCACCGGGGGCGCCTCCGGTCTGGGCGCGGCCACCGTCGAGGCCGTGCTCGCCGCTGGGGGGCGCCCGCTGGTCCTGGACCGCAACGCGCCATCGATCAAGGTAGATCACGTGCAGGCCGATTTGGCTGATCGAGCCGCCACCGAGGACGCCGTCGCGGCTCTGGTGGCCACCGCCGGGGAGGAGCTGCACGCTGTTTTCACCGCCGCCGGGATCGATTCCTGCGGTCCATTCGGCGAGGTGCCCGCCGAGGAATGGGAGCGGGTGGTGGCGGTGAACTTGCTCGGTACCGCCCGGGTGGTGCGGGCCGCGCTGCCGTATCTCGAGCGCTCCCGGGGCACCGTAGTGACCTGCTCGTCGACCTTGGGTCTGCGGGTGTTTCCGGACGCGACGGCCTACTGCGCGTCCAAGTTCGGCGTAATCGGGTTCACCCGGGCGCTGGCCGCGGAGACCGCCGGGCGGATCGGGGTGACGCTGCTGATTCCGGGCGGCATGCACACCGCGTTCTTCGACGGCCGCGACGAGCAGTACAAGCCGCCACCGGACGCCAAGCTCAACCGGCCCGAGGACGTGGCGGCGACCGTGGTCCACGCGCTGCGCCAGCCACCCGGATGCGAGCTGCGGGAGATGGTGGTCTGCTCGTCGCACGAGTCGTCTTACCCATAAGCGCTGGCCATAGACGCTGCCATGAGCCCTCCCACGGTGCTGGTGCTGCGGGCATTGGGTCTGGGGGACCTGCTGACTGCGGTGCCGGCGCTGCGCGGGCTGCGGTCGGCCTACCCGGACCACCGGGTGCTGCTCGCCGCTCCTGCGCCGCTGCGCGAGCTGGCCCTGCTCACCGGCGCGGTGGACGAGCTGCTGCCCACCCCGCAGCTCGGTTCGATCAGCTGGCGCAAGCCTTCCCTCGCCGTAGCGGTGAACCTGCACGGGCGGGGACCGCAGAGCACCCGCGCGTTGCGCGCGCTACAACCCACTGTCCTGTTCAGCCATTCCCGTCCGGGGGTGCCGGGCCCGGAGTGGAATGACGACCTGCACGAGGTGGTGCGGTGGTGCCGGATGCTGGCGTACTTCGCCATCCCCACCGACCCTTCTAACCTCGACCTGGACCGCCCGCGGGCGGCCAGCCCTGTACCGCGTGCGGTCGTCGTGCACCCAGGATGCAAGTTCGCCGCCCGGCAGTGGCCCGCCGATCGGTACGCGGCAGTGGCACGCCGGCTGGCCGCTGCCGGGCTTCGGGTGATCGTGACCGGCAGCGCGGGCGAGCTCCCCCTTGCGCAGCAGGTGGCCACCGCGGCGGGCCTACCGGACGGCTCGGTGCTAGCCGGGCGCACCACGTTGTGTGAGCTCGCCGCGCTGGTCGCCGATGCGACCGTGGTGATCTGCGGCGATACCGGCATCGCCCATCTCGCCACCGCGTACGGCACGCCGTCGGTGGTCCTGTTCGGTCCGGTTTCCCCCCAACACTGGGGTGCACCTCCGGAGCGTCCACAGCATCGTGCGCTATGGGCCGGGAGCACCGGCGACACCTTCGCTGACCGGCCCGACCCGGGCCTGCTTCGCATCACGATCACCGATGTGCTCGCCGCCGCCGATCGCTTGATCGATCTGACCAGTGTCAACTGACCAGGCAGCGGTACAGTTACCGCCGAGTTGATCGAAAAGATTCTGCCTGCTGCGGTGGCCAGTGCCGAGGCGTTGGAGGACCCACCTGACGCTGTGCTGTACCCCGGCGAAGCGGAACTGGTCAGCCGCGCGGTGGACAAGCGGCGCCGTGAATTCCGCACCGTTCGCCATTGCGCCCGGCGCGCGCTGCGCCAGCTCGGCCTGCCCCCGGTGGCGGTGCTCCGCGGCGAGCGCGGCGAGCCGCTGTGGCCGCCGGGCGTGGTGGGCAGCATGACTCACTGCAGTGGCTACCGCGCCGCCGCCGTCGCGCATAGCCGCGATGTGCGCGCGCTGGGAATCGATGCCGAACCGAACGAGCCACTGCCGGCGGGAGTATTGGACGCGATCGCTTCGGCGCAGGAGCAGGGCAGGCTGTCCCAACTGGCCGCAGCCGACGGGACGACCCGCTGGGACCGGCTCCTGTTCTGCGCCAAGGAAGCTGTCTACAAGGCGTGGTTCCCGTTGACCCACCGCTGGCTAGGGTTCGAGGACGCCGCCGTCACGATCGAACGCGGTACGACCGATCCCACCCAAGGCACCTTCGCTGCCCGCCTGCTGCTGCCCGGAATTACCCACGCCGGTCCCCCGTTGACCCAGCTGCATGGCCAATGGCTGCGCAGCGACGAGCTGGTGATCACCGCGATCGTGCTGTCAGCTGCCACACCGCGCTGACCCCACGCGCAGCAGGGCGGGCCACCGGAGAACTCCGACTGGACATGTAGCGTTCACCGGACGTTTCGATTGGTCTGTGACGCTCGACATGCAGAGCTTCCTCGACGACGAAGGGCGACATGGACGTCATCGTCCTGTTCGTGATACTCACGGCTCTCGCGTTCGATTTCACCAACGGCTTCCACGACACCGCCAATGCGATGGCTACCTCGATCGCCACAGGTGCCTTGAAACCGAAGGTTGCCGTGGCGCTGTCGGGCGTACTCAACCTCGTCGGCGCGTTCCTGTCGGTTGCGGTCGCCAAGACGATTTCCAGTGGGCTGGTCGACGATACCAAGATCACCCCTGCGGTGATCTTCGGTGGTTTGATCGGGGCCATCGTGTGGAACCTGTTGACCTGGTTGCTGGGCCTGCCGTCCAGCTCGTCGCATGCGCTCTTCGGTGGCCTGATCGGGGCCACCTGGGTGGCCGCGGGTGCCGATGCAGTGCATTTCGGCACAGTGCTGTCCAAGATCCTCATTCCCGCGGTGCTGGCGCCGATCGTCGCCGGCGTGGTGGCGCTGGTTGGCACGTACTTCGCCTACCGGATCACCTCGCGCGCCCACCGGGGTGCCGTGGGCGCCGGCTTCAAGACCGGTCAGGTGGTATCGGCCTCCATGGTCTCGCTGGCACACGGCACCAACGACGCGCAGAAGACCATGGGCGTCATCACCTTGACGCTGGTCACCGCCGGCGGGCTGGCACCCGGCTCGGGGCCGCCGTTCTGGGTGGTCCTCGCGGCCGGCCTGGCGATCGCCGCAGGCACCTACGTCGGCGGCTGGCGGATCATCAGGACGTTGGGCAAGCGCATCACCGAGATCGAGACGCCGCAGGGCTTCGCCGCCGAGACCAGCAGCACCGCAGTCATCCTGGTCTCCTCGCAACTGGGTTTCCCACTGTCGACCACGCAGGTGTGCTCGGGCGCAATCTTCGGTGCGGGAGCGGGCCGCCAGCTGGCACAGGTGCGCTGGAGCCTAGCCGCTCAGATGCTGATCGCGTGGGTGTTGACGCTGCCGGCCGCGGCCATCGTGGGCGCCTTGGCGGCCCTGGTGGCTGAGACGGGGACGGTCGGCACCGTGGTCGTCGCGGTGGCCGGGCTGGCGGTCGCCGGCGGTATCTACGCGCTCTCCCGGCGCGAGCTGGTGGACGCGCACAACGTCAACGAAGTGCCACTCGGCGCGCCGAAGGTCGCCGCTGCGACGAGCGCCTGAGCTGAAGGGATACCCCGCGGTGAGCGTGACGATCGACTGGGCAGCCCTCGGCTTGGTGTTCCTGGTGTCGTTCGGGGCGGCGGTCGGAGTGATCGTGCTGTTCGCCCTCGGCATCAGCGCGCTCGCCGGGCCGAACTCAGCGCCGAGCCAGACCGCCCCCAAGGTCACGCGGCGCCCATGGGCCTGGCCGGTGGCGATGCTGTGCTTCCTCGGTTGTGTCCTCATGGTCGCCTACAGCCTCTACTTGATCATCGCCAGATAAGGCGTCCGCTACGGTTCCTACCCCTATGTTGATCTAGCCTAACCCAACGATGGGGGTGAGCGTGCTACGCATGTCGGTTATGTCGCCGGGGTCGGCCGGGTAAGGCAGGCCGATGTGTTGGGCGCACACGGCGCCGATATCGTCGTGCGCGACCTCGCTGAGCTACTGGGGCGGACGGACATGATCGAGCAGCAGCGATTCGCCGTTGAGCCATGGGCAGTGCGGGAATGCGGGTTGGACCTCACCGCCCTGGGCCATACCGAGTCGGTGTTCGCGCTGGCCAACGGCCATATCGGGCTGCGCGGCAATCTCGACGAAGGCGATCCGCACTCGCTGCCCGGCAGCTACCTCAACTCCTTCTACGAACTGCGCCCGCTGCCCTACCCCGAGGGCGGCTACGGCTATCCGGAATCCGGTCAGGCGATCATCAACGTGACCAACGGCAAACTGATCCGGCTGCTGGTCGACGACGAGCCGCTGGACGTGCGCTACGGCGAGCTGCGCTCGCACGAACGCACCCTTGACTTGCGGGCCGGCACGCTGAGCCGCCGGCTGGAGTGGGTATCCCCCGCCGGTAAAGCGGTGCGAGTGGCCTCACAGCGGATGGTGTCGCTGGTCCAACGAGCTGTAGTCGCGATCAACTACGACGTCGAGCCGGTCGACGACCCGGTGCTGCTGGTGCTGCAGTCCGAGCTGTGGGCCAACGAGCAGCTGCCTGCCGCCGCCCAAGACCCGCGGGTGGCCGCGGCGCTATCCGAACCGCTGGTCTCCGAGCAGTATCGGTGCAACGACACCGGAGCGACGCTGCTGCACAGCACCCGCTCCTCCGGGTTGCGGATGGCTGCGGCGATGGACCACGAGGTGATGGGGCCATCCCGCACGGAGTTTCACTCCTCGGCGACCGAGCACGTGGCGCGGACCACAGTGATCTGCCGGCTGGAGCCAGGCCAGCGGCTGCGGGTGGTGAAGTACGTGGCCTACGGCTGGTCCTCGCAACGATCGTTGCCAGCGCTCAACGATCAGGTCCGGGCGGCGCTGGCGGCCGCGCGCTACACCGGCTGGCCCGGATTGACCACCGAGCAACGCCGCTACCTCGACGACTTCTGGGCCGCGGCCGATGTGGAGGTCGAGGGCAACGCGCAACTGCAGCAGGCGGTCCGGTTCGCGTCCTTCCACGTCCTGCAAGCCGGGGCACGGGCCGAGAAGCGGGGTATCGCAGCCAAGGGTCTGACCGGCCCGGGATACGACGGCCACACGTTTTGGGACACCGAAACGTTCGTGCTGCCCATGCTCAGCCACACGGTGCCCGACGCGGCCGCCGACGTGCTGCGCTGGCGGCAGCAGACGCTTCCGTTGGCCAAGGAGCGTGCTGCCCAGCTCGGGTTGGCCGGGGCAGCGTTTCCGTGGCGCACCATCCGCGGTCAGGAATGCTCCGGGTACTGGCCGGCCGGTACCGCGGCCTTCCACGTCAACGCCGACATCGCCGACGCGGCGATCCGCCACGTGACCGCGACCGGCGACACCGATTTTGAGCGCGATGTCGCGCTGGAGCTGTTGATACAGACTGCGCGGCTGTGGCGTTCGCTGGGCCACCACGACCTCGAGGGCAATTTCCGCATCGACGGCGTGACCGGGCCCGACGAGTACAGTGCGGTGGCCGACAACAACGTCTTCACGAATCTGATGGCGCAGCGCAACCTGCGCGCCGCGGCCGACGCTGTGCTGCGACACCCCGACCATGCGGCCGCCTTCGGCGTCGACGCCGAAGAGACCGCATCCTGGCGTGACGCCGCCGCCGAGATGGTGATCCCTTATGACCACAAGCTCGGCGTGCACCCCCAGGCCGAGGGCTTCACCGAGCACGCGCCCTGGGATTTCGCCGGCACTACGTCGCAGCAGTACCCGTTGCTGCTGCACTTCCCCTACTTCGATCTCTACCGCAAGCAAGTGGTAAAACAGGCTGATCTGGTGTTGGCCATGCACCTGTGCCCAGAGGCGTTCACCGCCGAGCAGAAGGCCCGCAACTTCGCCTACTACGAGCGGATCACCGTCCGCGACTCGTCGCTGTCAGCGGCCACCCAGGCGGTGCTGGCGGCCGAGACCTGGCACCTCGACCTCGCCTATGACTACCTGTGCGAGACCGCACTGGTGGATCTGGCCGACCTGGCCAACAACACCGACCACGGTCTGCACATCGCGGCGCTGGCCGGTGCGTGGTCTGCGCTGGTGGCCGGGTTCGGTGGGCTACGTCACCTCAACGACGGCGGCTTGGCCTTCGCCCCCCGGCTGCCCGAGGCGTTGAGCAGGATCACCTTCCGGTTGCGCTGGCGCGGGCGGCGGTTGCGGGTGCAGATCACCCCGGGGCAAGCGGAGTACCGGCTGCTGGACGGCGATGCACTCCAGCTGTGCCACTACGGGCAGCTTGTTACGGTCACCGCAGATCAGCCGATCGTCCGGCCGATCTCGCCCACCCCGTCGACCGATCACCTGGTGCAGCCGGTGGGACGCGAGCCGCTCGCCCGCCGGCTGCGGGAAGCAGCGAGCTAGCTGTCGGGTGGCCGGCCTCGACGCACTGACTAGACGACCAACCCGTGCAGCCGTTGATCGCCGCGCCAGGACCGGGGGCCGGCGTGCTGGACCCGCAGCGAGGCGACCGCAACGCCGAAAGCCAAGCTGCGCTCGGGATCGGTGACGCCTAGTGCCCGCGCGAAGGCGAACGCACCGTGCAGCACGTCGCCAGCACCTAGCGTGTCACAGACAGTGACCGGCGGGACCTCGACAACGCCGGTGTCGTCCCGGGTCCGCCACCGCACCGACGCGCCGCCCGCTGTCATGGCCACCAGGCGGGTGCCCGCGGCCAGCAACTCCGCGGCCACCGTGTCGAACCGTTCCGGTAACCCGCCGAAGCTCGACGAGCACACCATGGCGTCGGCTAGCGGCACTAGTTCGTCGTACACCGGTTTGCTGCTGCCGCCGTCCAACACCACCGGTATTTCAGCAGCCTGCGCGGCGCGGGCGGCGGCCACCGCCAAGGCAGGGTAGTGCCCGTCGAGCAGCACGACGTTGGTATCCCGGATCAGAGCCGGCAGGTCGTCGGGTATTGCGACGAGCACTTCCTCAGGGCTACGGGACACCACCGACCGCTCGCCGGTGCCGTCGAGCACGGTGATCGCCGAGATACTCAGGTCCGCGCCACCGGCCCAGGCATCCACGGTGTGCACTCCGGCGCCGTGCAGGTCGGTCGCCACCCACTGGCCGATCAGGCCGGGACCTAGCGCGGAGAGCAGGGTGGCATGCCCGCCCAGCGCACTGAACGTCACCGCGGCCGCCGTTGCCGGCCCTCCTGCCGCAAGATCACTGCGCTGGGCGACCACCTTCTCGTCCACCCCAGGCCGCTGTCCCACCCGCTGCACCAGGTCCAGCGTCGCGACCCCCACAAACAACCCGCGCACCCGCACCACGGTAACCGTCCCGCATTCAGCGGGTGGGTTGAGTAGCGTTGGGGAGTGCGGTTTGTGGGTGAAGCTGGGGTGGGCTACGAGCTGACGTATGACGATGTCTTTCTGGTGCCGTCCTGCTCGGATGTGGGGTCGCGGTTCGATGCGGACCTGTCCACGGTGGACGGGTCCGGGACCACCATCCCGCTGGTGGTCGCCAACATGACCGCGGTGGCGGGGCGCCGGATGGCTGAGACGGTGGCCCGCCGCGGCGGCCTGGTAGTGCTGCCCCAGGACGTGGACCCTGCAGCGGTCGCCGAGACGGTGAGCTGGGTGAAGTCTCGGCATCTGGTGCTGGACACCGCGCTCACGCTCGGCCCGCAGGACGCTGTCGCCGACGCGATCAACCTGCTGCCCAAGCGAGCGCACCGGGCCGTGGTGGTGCTCGACGGCACGCACCGCCCGATCGGGCTGGTCACCGAGGCCGAACTGGCCGGGGTCGATCGGTTCGCCCGGCTGGCCGACGTGGCGCAGACCGACCTGGTGGTGGTGCCCGCCGAGACCGAACCGCGCAAGGTCTTCGACCAGCTGAACCACCGCCGCCAGGAACTGGCGCTCGCGGTGGACGCCCAGGGCCGGCTCGTCGGTGTGCTGACCACGACCGCGGCCTTGCGTGCTGAGCTCTACCACCCAGCGTTGGACGGTGCCGGCCGGCTGCGCGTGGCCGCCGCGCTCGGTGTGAACGGCGCCGTCACTGCCAAGACCGAGGCCCTGCTCGCCGCGGGAGTCGACGTGCTGGTCGTCGACACCGCACACGGCCACCAGCGCAAGATGCTCGACGCGCTGAGCGCGGTCCGGTCCCGCCGGCCGGGCGTGCCGGTGGTAGCCGGCAACGTGGTATCCGCGCAGGGCACTCGCGACCTCCTCGCGGCCGGCGCGGACATCATCAAGGTCGGGGTTGGTCCGGGTGCGATGTGCACCACCCGGATGATGACCGGGGTCGGCCGGCCGCAGTTCTCCGCGGTAGCCGAGTGCGCCGCAGCGGCCCGCGCCGCTGGTGGTCACGTCTGGGCCGACGGCGGCGTGCGCCACCCGCGTGACGTCGCGCTCGCGCTGGCCGCGGGAGCCGCGAACGTGATGATCGGCTCGTGGTTCGCGGGCACCTACGAGTCACCGGGTGACTTGCAGCGCGATGAAACCGGCCGGCCCTACAAGGAGTCGTACGGGATGGCTTCCAAGCGCGCCATCGCGGCCCGTAGCACCAACGACGACAGCTTCGACCGGGCCCGCAAGGCCCTGTTCGAGGAAGGCATCTCCACCGCTCGGATGTACCTCGACCCGCAGCGACCCGGGGTGGAAGACCTCATCGACTACATCTGCGCCGGGGTACGCAGTGCGTGCACCTACGCCGGCGCCCGCACCATGCCGGAACTAGCCGAACAGGCGGTGATCGGAGTGCAGTCCGCAGCCGGGTTCGCCGAGGGACGTCCACTGCCGGCGGGGTGGTGAGCCTGCCGGGAGCGAGACCGCAAGCTGTGTGCGGATTGCGCTCGTGAACTCGACAGTGCCGACATTTCACGGCGCCGCGCTGGGGAGGTCGCTGGCGTCGAGTTCACGACACTCGCCCGCGAATGTGCCTAAACCCTGCCCAAGTGTGAGAGTTTCGGGGACCACCAAGGCGACCTAGCGCGGCAAGCCGTCCGGTAGTTGCCGGAAGGCGCCGGGACACTGTCCGCGGCAAGCTAACGGCGTGTTGGAGACCATCGAGCAGTTCGGCGTCACGCTGCTCATCGCGGCGGCGGTGGTGTCCGTGGCACTGCTGTCGAATCGGATCAGCACGTGGCTTCGCGTACCAGCTCCGGCGATCTTCCTCATCGGCGCGGCGGTGGCCTCCGATCTGGTGCCGTCGCTGCAACGGATTTCGATCAACCTGGTCGAGCAGGTCGTCACCGTCGCGCTGACGCTTATTCTCTTCGACGGCGGCATGCACATCGGTTGGCGGCGGCTGCGTGCTTCGGTAGGCCCGGTGCTCGTGGTTGGGGTGGTCGGGACCTTCCTGACGGCGGGAGCGCTGGCAGTGCTCGCGCATGTGCTGTTCGGCTTCCCATGGTTGGTCGCGTTACTGCTCGGCACCGCGCTGGCGCCCACCGATCCCGCCGTGGTCTTCTCGGTGCTGGGCAGCCGCGAGGTGCACGGCCGCGCCGGGGTCATCCTCGAGGGCGAGTCTGGCGCTAATGATCCGGTGGGCATCGCGCTGCTGGTCAGTCTGGTCACCATTGGGAGTACCACCGGCATCGGAGCTGCCGCCACGGTGCTCGGCACCTTCGCCCTGCAAATGGCCGTGGGTGCGGCGATCGGGGTAGCCGGCGGATGGCTACTCCTCCAGGCCATGCGCCGGTTGCCGCTGCCCAGCGAGGGGCTCTACCCGCTGCGCACCCTCGCGGTGTCGATCGGGCTGTACGGCGCGGCCACCGTGGCTCACGGTTCCGGCTTTCTGGCGGTGTTCATCGCCGGCATCGTCATCGGTGACGTCCGCGCCCCGTTCAAGGGCGAGATCGAGCGATTTCACTCGTCACTGGCCAGCCTCGCCGAGATGATCGCCTTCGTGGTACTCGGGCTGACCGTCTCGCTCGGCGCCGTGGGCCAGCAGCGGGCGTGGCTCATCGGCTTGGTGCTCGCGGTGCTGCTCGCCTTCGTTGTGCGCCCGCTGCTGGTCGGCGCGTTGCTGCTAGGGGTGCGGCTAAGCGCCGGCGAGCGGCTGTTCACGATGTGGTCGGGGCTCAAGGGCGCGGTGCCCATCCTGCTCGGCACCTTCGTGCTGGCCGCTGGCACGGCAGGCGGCACGCTCGTCTACCACGTGATTTTTGTGGTGGTCGCCTTCTCGGTCATCGTGCAGGGCGGGCTGGTACCCACGGTCGCTACCCGCTGCGGAGTGCCGATGAGCGAAGTGGAGCCGCGCCCATGGTCGCTGGGAGTCCGCTTCCGCGACCCGCCGCAAGGTGTTCGGCGCTACCTCATCGGCTCCGAGGCGCCCGCGCAAGGCCGCGCCATCCGCGACCTCAACCTCGGCGAGGACGTGTGGATCAGCCTCGTCGTCCGCCGCGGCCAGCCGGTGCAGGTGCGCGCCGATACCGTGCTGCACTCCGGGGACGAGGTTGTCGTCCTCATCGACCCGGACAGCGAACACGACCCCACCCCGATCTTCACCGGCCCGGCAGGCGGGTTCTGATCGAACGTCGGCGATCTTCTTTTTCCGACCGCCGGACGGCGGTGTCGACAGCCGCGCCGGGCCGGGGCTGGGCTCACCCAGCACGCCAATCCGCAGGAGAACACACGTTAGCGCGAATGGCCCCGCTGCGGCGGCTTTCGGCTCGACAGCTCATGGTGCGCCCGTAGAATCGACCGAACCCCGGCCCGCGAGGAGTGTGACGAACTCGGTGCCTGCCGCATCGACGCCTGGCTGTAGTAGGTGGCCGGGCCCTGGGCCCGGCTGCCCGTCCGCGACGTTTCGATGGACGCCAATGTGATGGACGTCCTACGCAGCATCTGGGATTTCTTCTGGGCTCTTTTCTGGGGACCATTCTGGGGCCTGTTCGCGCTCATTGCGCTGACCGCGGGCACCTTCGTCTTCGTCGCGGCCGAGTTCGCCCTCACCACGGTGGAACGCAGCACTGTCGACGCGCACGTCCAGCAGGTCGGGGATCGCCGAGCTCGACATGTGCAACACGCCCGCGACACGCTGTCCTTCCAGCTCTCCGGCGCCCAGGTGGGTATCACGATCACCACCCTGCTCACCGGCTACGTCGCCCAGCCAGCCATCGTGGAGCTGATCCGCCCCGTCGTGCAAGCCGTTGGGCTGCCGCCCAGCGCAGTGGGTGCGATGTCCCTCGGCATCGGGCTAGCGCTGGCCACCGCCTTATCGATGGTGTTCGGCGAGCTGGTCGCACAGAATCTGGCCATTTCCCGGCCGCTGCAAACGGCCCGGCAAGTTGCTGGGGTGGTCAATGCGTTCTCGCTGGCTTTCCGGTGGCTGATAGCCGCGCTGAACGGCACCGCGAACTGGATCGTCCGCCGGCTCGGTATCGAGCCGGCGGAAGATTTGCGCTCCGCACGCTCACCTCAGGAGTTGGGTTCCCTGGTGCGCAGCAGCGCCCAACACGGCACGCTGGATGAGGGCACCGCGACCTTGCTCGATCGTTCGCTGCGCTTCGGCGAGCGCACTGCGGAGGAGTTGATGACGCCCCGGGTCCGAGTGGAGGCGTTGCGCGCGGACGCGCCGGTGCTCGCCTTGGTGGACACCGCGCGCCAGACGGGATTCTCCCGCTTCCCGGTCTATGGCAGCGACCTCGACGATGTGCGGGGGGTGGTGCACGTCAAGCAGGCCTTCGCAGTGCCGGCCGGCAACCGCGCAATCACCCGGGTCGGCACGCTGGCCAGCCCGGTCCCCACCGTGCCGAGTTCGCTGGACGGCGACGCGCTGCTCGACCGGCTGCGCGGCAAGGGCCTGCAAGTCGCCATCGTGGTCGACGAGTACGGGGGGACCGCCGGCATCGTCACCCTGGAAGACCTGGTCGAGGAAATCGTCGGTGACGTCCGTGACGAGCACGACCGGCTGGAGGTCTCCCGGGTACGGCCAGTGGACGAACAAAACTGGATCATCTCCGGGCTGCTGCGAGCAGACGAGGTAGCCGATGCGGTCGGATTCGTCATGCCCGAAGGTGACTACGAGACCGTCGCCGGGCTGGTGCTGGAACGGCTGGGCCGCATTCCTACCGTGGGCGACGAGATTGACCTGCCCGGGTGGCGGCTGACCGTCACGCGGATGGACCGCCGTCGGGTCGCCGAGCTCCGGCTGACTCGGATCGTGCTCGCCGAGCAGGTGACCCCGTGAGTGGCGCCGCGCTGCTGGTCGCGCTGTTCTTGCTGGCGGCAAACGCATTCTTCGTCGGGGCCGAATTCGCCCTGATCAGTGCCCGGCGGGAACGATTGGAGTCGATGGCCGCGCGCGGTGTTGCCGGCGCTCGAACGGTGATCAGGGCCGGAGAAAAGCTGCCCTTGATGCTGGCCGCGGCACAGCTCGGGATCACCATCAGCTCATTGGGGCTCGGTTCTCTCGGTGAACCCGCCGTCGCCCACCAGCTGGAATGGTTAACCGGCCCACTCGGCGTACCCGACGCGTTACTGCACACCATTGCCTTTGTCGTGGCCCTGGGCATCGTCACGGTGGCCCACATTCTGCTCGGCGAGATGGTGCCCAAAAACATCGCTATCGCGGGCCCGGAGCGCGCCGCGCTATGGATGGTGCCGCCGCTGGTCGCCTTCATGCGGGTGACCCGGCCAGTCATCGCGCTGTTCAGCCAGACCGCGCGGCTGGTGCTGCGCACGTTCGGCGTGCGGGTCCGTGACGAGCTGGCAAGCGCCTACAGCCCCGACGAGCTGGCCAACCTGATCGCCGACTCCAGCCGGGAAGGCCTGCTCGACAGCCAGGAACACCGCAGGCTGACGCAGACCTTGTCCACCAGGGAGCGGACCGTCGCCGATGTGCTGGTTCCGGTGTCCGACCTCACCACGGTTCCCGCCAAGCCGACGTTGGGTGATATCGAACGCGCCGTGGCACAGACCGGTTTCTCCCGCTTCCCACTATGCCGCCAGGAATTGGGCCGCCAGGAATTGGGCGCCGACGGGCAACTGGTCGGCTACCTCCACGTGAAGGACGTACTGGAGCTGCTCGGCAGTCCGCCGGACACGCCGGTGCCTCGCAGCAGCGTCCGACCGCTACCCGAGGTGCCGTCCAACGCCAAGTTCGGCGAGGCGCTGGCCTTACTGCGCCGCTCAGGCAGCCACCTCGCCCGGGTAGTGAATGCCGACGGGCACACCGAGGGTGTTGTCGCGCTGGAGGATCTGGTCGAGGAATACGTGGGTGACGTGCGGGATGCGACCCACGTCGCATCCTCGTGAGCGCGAAGCCTCGGACACCGGGTTGCCGGTCAAGGTAGGTCGGCGAGCTCACTCAGGGCTGGGCAGGAGCATATGAGGTTGCGATCTCCGTGCGCCTGGTCGATGCGCCGGACAGGCGGCCACACCTTGGTGGTTGTCCGGCCCATCGGGTAGGCGGCGAGCTCCCGGCTGTAGGGATGGTCCCACTTGTCGAGTACGCAGCTAGCCGTGTGCGGCGCGCAGCGCAGTGGGTTGTCGTCGAAGGACCATTCCCCCTCCGCGACCCGATCGATCTCATCCCGGATCGCGATCATCGCATCGCAGAAACGGTCCAGCTCGGCGAGGTTCTCACTTTCGGTGGGTTCAACCATCAAGGTGCCGGCAACCGGGAAAGACATGGTGGGGGCGTGTAGGCCATAGTCAGCCAGCCGCTTGGCGACGTCGTCGACGGTGATCCCGGTGGCCTTGGTGATCGCCCGGAGATCGAGAATGCATTCATGGGCGACGAGCCCGTCACTGCCGGCGTAGAGCACCGGGAAGTGCCGCTCCAGACGCCGCGCCACATAGTTTGCGGCGGCTACCGCGGTCAGCGTGGCACGACGCAGACCATCGACACCCATCATCCGGATATAGGCCCAACTGATCGGCAGGATCGACGCACTTCCCCACGGTGCGGCGGTCACCGGACCCACGACAGCGTCGGGGTTGGTCTCCGGGTGCCCCGGCAGGAAGGGTGCCAGGTGGGCCCGCACGCCGATCGGTCCGACCCCAGGACCGCCGCCGCCGTGCGGGATGCAAAAAGTCTTGTGCAAGTTGAGATGGCTGACATCGGCACCGAAGTGGCCCGGTCGTGCTAGACCGAGCAAGGCGTTGAGGTTGGCGCCATCGACGTAGACCTGTCCGCCGGCTTCGTGCACCAGCTCGCATACCTGCACCACGCCAGGTTCGTACACCCCGTGCGTCGAGGGATAGGTGATCATGATGGCGGCCAGCCGGGCCCCGTACTCAGCGATCTTCACGCGGAGCTCGTCGAGGTCGACATCGCCCTTGGGATCGCAGCCGACGACCACCACGCGCATCCCGGCCATCACCGCCGAGGCCGCGTTGGTGCCGTGCGCGCTGGAGGGGATGAGGCAGACATCGCGGCCGGCCTCGCCTCGACTGCGGTGGTAGGCGCGGATCGCCAGCAGGCCGGCGAACTCACCCTGGCTCCCCGCGTTCGGCGCCATGCTGACCGCGTCATAACCGGTGAGTTCAGCCAGCCAACGTTCCAGGTCACTGACTACCTCGAGCAATCCGGCTGCATCCTCGCGGGCCGCGAACGGGTGTAGCTGCGCGAATTGCGGCCAGCTGATCGGCTCCATCTCCGCAGTTGCGTTGAGTTTCATCGTGCAGGAGCCCAGCGGGATCATGCTGCGATCCAACGCCAGATCCTTATCCGCTAGCGCGCGCAAGTAGCGCAGCAGAGCCGTCTCGCTGTGGTGGGTGCAGAAGACTGGATGGGTGAGAAACGGCGAGGTCCGCCGCAACGCGGCCGGAATGGCATCCGGGATCTCCCGGTCGAGAGTGTCTGGATCGGTCGGCGGCACACCGAAGGCGTCCCACACCACCCGCAGGTGCTCCCGGGTCGTGGTCTCCGCGCAGCTGATCCCGACGTGGTCGGGGTCGACCAGCCGCAAGTCCACGCCGGACACCCAGGCAGCACGGACCACGTCGGCGGCCCGGCCGGGTACCCTCGCCAGCACCGTGTCGAAGAATGCTTCCGGCGCCACCTCGATGCCGCCACTGCGTAAGCCCGCGGCGAGCACTGCGGCCATCCGATGTGCCCGGTAGGCGATCTCACGCAACCCGTCCGGTCCGTGGTAGACGGCATACATCGAGGCCATCACGGCCAGCAGCACCTGCGCGGTGCAGATATTGCTAGTGGCCCTGTCACGGCGGATGTGTTGCTCGCGGGTCTGCAATGCCAAACGCAGTGCCGGTGCGCCATCCGCATCGCGGGACACACCAACTAAGCGGCCGGGTAGCTGGCGCTCCAGACCGGCCCGCACGGCCAGGTAGGCGGCATGCGGGCCGCCAAAGCCTAGCGGTACCCCGAAGCGCTGGGTGGAGCCGATCACCACGTCAGCACCGAACTCTCCCGGCGGGACCAGCAGGGTCAAAGCCAGCGGATCGGCTGCGACGGCCACCGCCGCACCACGCCGGTGCGCCTGCTCGATCAGCGGCGCGAAATCGCGCACCACTCCGGACACGCCCGGGTACGAGACCGACACGCCGAAGAAGTCCCGGTCCGGCAGCCCGCTGGACAGATCCACCACGTCCAGCTCGATTCCCAACGGTTCGGCCCGGGTGGCCAGCACCGCCAGCGTCTGGGGCAACGTGTCGGCGTCCACCACGAAACGCGATGAGCCGCTCCGACTCGCCCGGCGCAGCAGTGTCATCGCCTCAGCGGCGGCCGTGGCCTCGTCGAGCAAGGAGGCATTGGCCACCGGCAGACCGGTGAGGTCGCAGATCATCGTCTGGAAGTTGAGCAGTGCCTCGAGCCGGCCCTGGGAGATCTCCGGCTGGTAGGGCGTGTAGGCGGTATACCAGGCCGGGTTCTCCAGTACCGAGCGGCGGATCACCGGCGGGGTCACGGTGCCGTGATAGCCCATCCCGATCATCGGTACCCGCGGATGGCACCGGGAGGCCCGCTCCCGCAGTTCATCCAGCGTCTGCTCCTCGCTGGCCGCGGCCGGCAGGTCCGGGACGGCATTGTCGTCGGCCAGCGCGAGGGCGGGCGGAAGCACCCGCTGTGCGAGTTGTTCCAGAGAATCCACACCGATGACGTCCAGCATGCGGGCCAGATCGGCAGGGCTAGGACCGATGTGCCGGTCCGCGAAGGGTGTTCCCTGTTCCAGCTCGGACAGTGAGCGCCGGTCGGGATTATCCATCGCGACAACCTCCGGGCCTCGCGGTCGAACGCCGGGCACCGTGCCCGATCGGTCCTCCCCTCTGTCCTGCCCAGACCCGGCCGGACCCGGGAACGGGCGCCTGAGAGCTTCGCCGGCGCGTCGCACCGGCTTTCCCCGTCGGCGGGTGGCTCACACCACCGCTGTCCAGAGGCGTCTGACCCACGCGGTCGTATTCACCTGAGAGACTCCGGGGAGGGCTTGCTCCTTCGGCGCCCGGCAGCTATGGCTGGCGAGAACTCTCCCGCGCGGGATTGACGACTACCCCACCAGCGTACCGGTCCTCGGCCGTCTCTCGGTGTCCCGAATACTCCGCTGTGCGGGGCTGCACAGCGGAGGTGTCAGCTGATCCTGCGGGCGCGCCGCCGTTTGGTCAGCTCGTCTTCCGGAGCAGCGTCGACATGGCCACCGTCGGCGCGTTCCGGAGGAAACTGGCTGATCGTGCCGGCGATTTCCTTAATCGCCCCGCTGACCGCGATGCCGAAGACGCCCTGGCCGCCCTGCAACAGGTCGACTACTTCCTCGGCAGAGGTGCACTCATAGACCGTGGTGCCGTCGCTGAACAGCGTGATCCGCGCCAGGTCATGCACGCCGCGGCGGCGCAGGTGCTCCACCGCTACCCGGATGTTCTGCAGCGAGACCCCAGTGTCCAGCAACCTCTTGACGACTTTGAGGACCAGAATGTCCTTGAACGAGTACAGCCGTTGGCTGCCCGAACCGGAGGCTCCACGGATGGATGGCGCGACCAGATTCGTCCGTGCCCAGTAGTCGAGCTGGCGATAAGTGATTCCGGCGATCTGGCATGCTGCGGGGCCCCGATAGCCGAGCAGATGATCGGTAACACCGTGCGGATCGGTCAGGACGGAGTCGGGGAACAGGGTTCCTTGCTCGGCTGGCTCATCAGTCCCCGACTGCACGAGGCCATAAGCCGGGGTGTCCGCTGCGCCGCGCGGTCCGTCGACCACCGATGCCTCCCACGCCGTGCGCCAGCGGCCCGCCAACACGTGGCCGCGGCAGCTCGTCCGGCCGTTCGAAGCGAATCACACCGACGCGACTCGCTGTGAGGGTCGACGGTAGGCGTCGCCGGGTGGCCGGGTCAATACGACGCGCGGCAGAGTCTCACCCTCAACCTGAGATGGAGGTACTGGATGCCGGCTGCACCGCGAGGTGGGTCAGGTGTCCGCCCCGCGGAAGTCCTCCGGAGAGACCGAGTCGAGGAACTCGCGGAATTTCTCCACCTCGTTCTCCTGCTCGTCCGGGATGATCAAGCCGGCTTCGGAGAGCACCGCCTCTTCGGCGTGAATCGGCACTCCCGCCCGCAACGCCAACGCCACCGAGTCACTGGGCCGTGCAGAGACCCGTACGTTGCCGTCGAAGACCAACTCGGCGAAGAAAGTGCCTTCCTGCAGCTCGGTGATCCGGACCTGCTTGAGCTGACCCCCGAGTGCCCGGATCACGTCCCGGAGCAGGTCGTGGGTCATCGGCCGGGCCGGCTGCACGCCCTGCTGTTCCAGCGCGATGGCGGTCGCCTCCCCCGATCCGATCCAGATCGGCAGGTAGCGCTCGCCCTCGGTCTCCCGAAGCAGCAGGATCGGCTGGTTCGCTGGCAACTCCACCCGGACCCCGACGACACGCATCTCGCTCATCGCGTTGCGCCTCCCTCCCGCCGCAGCCCGTGGTCCGGGTGCCTCGAGGATCGTCGTGCTCGGCGGTGGATTGGGCACCGGCCGCAGCAGCTGCCAGCCCAGTCGCATGTCCGCCATCGCTACCCCTTTAGACGCTACACGGGGCACCGTCGGAATGCCGAGTGCTGCAGCGGTGCAAATTCCCCCGCTGCCCTTGTCAGTCAGGTGCCGATGTCAGTCAGGCGCCGATGACCCCCCGCAGCCCGATCTTCACCAGGAGCGCGTGCAGCTGAACGGACAGCACGGCCAGCTCTCGGACCACCTCATCGGCGCGGGCCCGCGCGTCGGGATCGCGTTGCCGGCTCATCGGGGTGACGATCTGCGCCAGCAGTCCGATCTCGCGGTCCGCCGAGGAGCGGAAGGCACGCAGGTGCCGGGGCTCCAGCCCGAAATCGGTCATCGCATGCGCGGTCTTCGCCACCTGCACCGCGTCGGTGTCGTAGAAACCGGCTGGACCGGACCGAACCAGGCCGAACTGCTCGAGTTGAGTCAGCACGGCCCGGCTGATACCGGCTGCGGCGAGTAGCTCCTCCTGAGTCACCCGGCCCGGACCGGTCGCCTCGAGGAGCTCTGGCCCAGCCGGTTCCGTTGCGTTGTCCGGTTTAGGGACGGGAGCGGCGTCGGGGCGAGCGCTGGCCAGCGGCCGGGGCGGCTGCGGCCAGCGCGGGGCGGTAGTCCTTCCACCGGATTGTCCGGGGGGTCGATAGGCAGCTCGGTCGGGCTCGCCCCGATCACGCGCGTCCAGATACTCCTTGATCACCCTCAGCGGCAGGTAGTGGTCTCGCTGGGCGGCCAGCACGTAGCGCAGGCGTTCCACATCCGTTGCGGAGAACTGCCGGTAACCGGCAGCGGTCCGCTCCGGCTGGACCAGCCCTTCGGACTCCAGAAATCTGATCTTAGAGATAGTGACGTCAGGAAATTCAGGCCGTAGCTGGGCAAGCACCGAGCCGATGCTCGCCCCGGAACGATCCCCGGAACGGCGCGGAGCCGTCACCGTGACCCCTGGTCAGCCCCTCGGTTCCCGCGCGGACCGGTCAGGAATACCAGCCGGAACTTGCCGATCTGCACCTCGTCACCGTTGGCCAGCATTGCGGTGTCCACCGGCTCACGGTTGACGTAGGTGCCGTTGAGGCTGCCCACATCCACCACGACGAAGTCTCCGCCCTCGCGGCGGAACTCGGCGTGCCGGCGAGACACCGTGACGTCGTCGAGGAAGATGTCGCTGTCCGGGTGGCGACCAGCGCTCGTGGTGGACCGGTCGAGCAGAAAGCGCGAACCGGCGTTCGGGCCACGCCTGACCACCAGCAGCGCCGAGCCCGCCGGCAACGCGTCGATACCGGCGATCGGCGGTGCCGGCGCCTCGATACCTTCGGCCTCGGACAGGAAGTCGGCCCGAAAAGTCGAGGTCTGCTCGGGGCCCCGCTCTGGTGGTACACCGGGCCCGTCGTTCGTGCTCACCCTGGGCTCTCCTTCGCGGGGTGGTCGCCGTTGATCGGACCACAACCTACCGTGCCACGGCGGACATCGCGGAGGAGGTCGGCGCCCGCCGGTGTCCGGCTCAGTCTTCCCCGATGAGCGCGCGATACTCCTCCGCGATCATCAACGAGTCCACCGCAGCGGCCTGCGCAAGCTTGATCTCGATCATCCAGCCCGCGCCGTAAGGATCGGAGTTGACTAAGTCGGGGCTGTCTTCCAGCGCGTCATTGCAGGCCACTACCTCGCCCTCGACCGGCGCGAACACGTCCGACACGCTCTTGGTCGATTCGATTTCGCCGACCGGCTGTCCGGCCGCCACCGAGTCACCCAGGCGCGGCAACTGGATGTAGACCACGTCCCCGAGCTGCTTCTGCGCATAGTCGGTGACGCCGATCCGTACGGTGCCCTCAGCGTTGAGGAGTACCCATTCGTGTTCCGCGGTGTACCGCAGGTCATCGGGAACCATCACGACCTCCCATCATGCGGGGTTCGGGGATGCCGTGGCACGTACCGTGAGCACGACTTGAATGAGGTACAGCACTGCCGACCAGACGTACAGTGCTGTCCCCCACCCGGTGAACGCCACCGCGAACGCGTGCGCTACCGCGCCGACCCAACCGTGCACGTCGTGCGCGAGCAGCAGCAGGGGGAATGCATAGAGCAAGCAGAGAGTAGCCGCCTTGCCCACGTAGTGCACCGGCAGCGGACCATGGCCGTGATAGCGCAACACGGGCAGCGTTGATACGAGAACCAGATCCCGGCCCAGCAACACGGCGACCAACCACCATGGCAAGATCGCGCGTACCCCGAAGGCGAGCAGCGTGCTCAGGGTGTAAAGCCGGTCGACCGCCGGGTCGAGCAACACGCCCAACCTGCTGGACTGGTTGAGCAACCGCGCGAGCTTGCCGTCCAGCCAGTCGGTAAGGCCCGACAAGCCCAGCACGAGCACCGCGAGCAGATCATGATGCGGGCGGCCGAGCAGCAGCCATAAGAACAGTGGCACCCCAGCCAGCCGAAGCAGGCTCAGCGCATTGGGCACGGTGACTAGCCGGTCGGCCGGATCCCGCACCTGACTCACCGGCCGCCTTGCGGGGTCATCGGCGCCCTGTTGGCCATCAATCGATGGCGCCGTCGAGCGCACGACCGTTCACGAAGTAGGGCGCGATCTTGTTATCGAACATCGTCAATGCAGAACCGATGGCCATATGCATGTCCAGGTACTTGTAGGTGCCCAGCCGGCCGCCGAACAGGATGTTCCGCTGCGCTGTCTCGGATTTGGCCAGCTCCCGGTACCGTCCGAGTTTGACTCGGTCCTCGGGGGTGTTGATCGGGTAGTACGGTTCATCTTCTTTTCCGGCGAATCGCGAGAATTCCCGTACGATGACGGTCTTGTCGGTCGGGTAGTTACCCCGTTCGGGATGAAAGTGGCGGAACTCGAGGATACGGGTGAACGCGACATCGGCGTCGGCGTAGTTCATCACCGGGGTGCCTTGGAAGTCACCACAATTGCGCAAAACCTCTTGCTCGAAGTCCAGGGTCCGCCAGCCCAGCCAACCCTCAGCGTAGTCGAAGTACCTGTCCAGCGGACCGGTGTAAACGACCGGGATACGCTCCGGGAGATCGTCGCGCAGCTCGAAGTAGTCGGCGTTCAGCACCACGTCGATGTTCGGGTGGGTGGCCATTGCCTTGAGCCACGCGGTGTAGCCGGCAACCGGAAGACCCTCGAACGTGTCGCTGAAGTAACGGTTGTTGAACGTATAACGCACCGGTAAGCGGGTGATGGTCGCGGCCGGCAGCTCGGTGGGATCGGTCTGCCATTGTTTGGCCGTGTAATCGCGGACGAAGGCTTCATAGAGCGGGCGACCGATGAGAGAGATCGCTTTTTCTTCGAGGTTCGTGGCATCCGTCCCGTCGATCTCCGCGGCCTGCTCGGCGATGAGCGCGCGCGCCTCGCCCGGCGTGAAGTAGCGGCCGAAGAACTGCGAGATCATGCCCAGGCCCATGGGGAACGGGTAAACCTGACCGCGGTGCACCGTGAACACCCGATGCTGGTAACCAGTGAACTCGGTGAACTGGTTCACGTACTCCCACACGCGCTTGTTCGACGTGTGGAACAAGTGCGCCCCGTAACGGTGCACCTCGATCCCGGTTTCCGGTTCCGCCTCGGAGTAGGCGTTGCCGCCGAGGTGATGGCGGCGTTCCACCACCAGTACCCGCTTGTTCAGCTGGGTGGCGGCCCGCTCGGCCACCGTGAGACCGAAGAAGCCGGAACCGACGACGACGAGGTCGTATCGCGCGAAGCTCACGTCGCGGGAGGGTAGCCGTGGCTCCTGGTCAGGCGCCCAGCCGGGTATTTAGAACCGGGTGTGTTCCAGCCAGTGGTCCAGAACGCCCGCATCGCCGAGCACGGTGATGGGCGCTTCACCGGGTGCGACCCGGCGCATCATGACCAGCAGCAGGTCCACCACCGCGCCGCGCACCGCGACATCGCCTTTGAAGTGGCCATGCTCCCAGACCGGCCCTGAAGGAGTCCGGCGCACGATCCACTCCCCCGCCTCACCCAGCCCTGGGTCGGTCGAGTGCAGGTGCAAGATCTGGCCATCACCGCGCAGTTCGGCGAGTTCAGGCCGGAACTGCACGGCCTGCGGCAAACTGAGCAGGCTCAGCCACTCGGAGATCGCATCGGCAGCGAGATCGGCCTCCAGGGTGAACTCGCGGCCCAGCGCCAACTCGGCATCAGCCCGGTGCACGGCGGTTTCGTGTGCCATCCGGCGGCCCCAGAATCCGGCGCTCTGGTCGTCGGCCCAACTCCATACCGGCGTCTGGGGACCCACCAACCGGATCGCCTCAACCAGCTCACCGGCACCGTCGAGCAGCCAGCTGTACAACTTGTCCGGGGCGGCTGGGGCACTCGGGCTGGGCGTGTCGAAATCGGGCGCGGTGGTGAGGCGTCGACTGACGATCCCGGCCGCCCACCGATGGGCCCGGCCAACGTGCTCGACAAGTTGCCGCAACGTCCAGTCGGGGCAGGTCGGCACCGGCCGCGCCAAGTCGGCGTCGGCCAGCGACTCGGCCAGTAGCGCGGACTGGGCGGTCAGTGCGTCGAGGTAGCGATCGCTGTGCAGCGGTGCCATCGGATGCCTTCCTGTGGTCGATTCAACTCGCAACTTACGCACCTGCAATTTTCGTAGTGCGGCGGCGCACCAGGTGGTGTGCACTGTGACCATGGCTTCGCATCCTGCCTCGCATTCGCATGATCCAGTAGAACGCACACTCGGCGGGGGGCGAGGCGCGTTCTTCGCGGCGGCGCTGAGATCTCCACGCGAGGTCGGAACATTGCTACCTTCCGGACCTGAGCTGGCCCGGCGGCTGGCCGTGGTCGTACCTCGATCTGGCCGTCCGGGACGGCCGCCGGTGGTAGTGGAGGTGGGCGCCGGCGCCGGGGCGGTCACGGCCGCGATCGTGCAGCAGACAGACGAGGACGCGGTGGTTATCGCCGTCGAGAAGGATGCTGAGCTCGCCGAGCGGTTGCGGGCCCGCCAGCTGGGTGTTCAGGTGGTCACCGCGGATGCCGTCACCCTGCCCGCCATTCTCGCCGACCACGGGCTGGACAGTGCCGATGTGATCGTCTCTGTACTGCCGTGGACCCTGTTCGGACCGCAGCAGCAGCGCGAGTTGCTGGCGATCTTCGCCGCTGCCCTGCAAGCCGATGGGGTATTCACCGCCGCCGCCTACAGCTTGGGGTACTGGACGCCCGCGGCGCGCCGGTTCCGCCGCGAACTGGAGCGGTTCTTCGGCGAGGTGCTGCCCACCCGCACCATGTGGCGCCACCTGCCACCGGCGATGACCTACGTCTGCCGATGCCCGGGCCAGGTGGGTGACGGCCTCACCGTGGATCAGAGTCGATGAGCAGGTGACCATTCAAGCGGGTCACTCGTAGCACTCGCTTGGCGATCTGGTCGCTGCCCGCTTTGTGGTAGCTGACGTCGACTGGCACTTGCACCGAACCATCGGGATTGTCCGTGACCCCGAAGGCGTTGGCAGCGCTGACGGAGGAATACTGGCTCCAATACGACTGGAAGTCCGATTCGCCGCCGAAAGTGGCTTGCGCGGTGGGTGACAGCAGTGCCCACGCCGAGCGCGCCTTGTCGAGACCGTTGTAGTAGTCGATCACGAGCTGCCCCGCGTCGCGCCAGGCGATCGACTGGGCATGATCCACACGCTCCACCTGCGGCTGCGGCCGTAGCGGGGCTACCGACGGTGCCGGCACCGACGAGGGAGCCACGGTGATCCCCGGTCCGGCGGAGTGCAGGGCCTGCTCTGACGGGGAACCCCGCGACAGCAGCGTGCCCACCCCGGCGAAGGCAAGCAGCACGACGATTGCTGCCGCAAGCCAGCCGGCGCGGCCGGGGCGCTGCGGTAGGCGCGGCGCAACCTTTCCCGCGGCCCATGCGGGTAGTGGCAATGCCAGTTCCGGAGCAGCACCGCCAATTGGCGTGGACGTTGGCACCCGTTCTCTTGGCGGGCGCGCGTTTTCCTCGTCAGCGACGCCGGCTGGTGAGCCTTTGGTCACCAGGGTCGGCGGGAGTGCGGAGGGCCTGTTCACCCGGGCCGATTTAGTTACGGGGCTTGGCCTGGGTACCGGGCGAGTGGTCGGCGCCGCGGCCAGCTCCAGGCTGGCGCGGTGCATGTCGGGCCGCACTGCCGGGTCCGTGGCAAGCAGCTTCATCAGCACCGCGGACAGTGCACCCGCCTGCCGAGGCGGCATCACTTGCCCGTTGGCTACCGCGTGCAACAGCGCTAGCGGATTGTCGCTGTCGCCGAAGGGACCTTGCCCTTCCAGTGCCGCGTACAGCGTCGCGCCGAGGGAGAACACATCCGATGCCGGAGTGGGCAGCTGCCCGCGGGCGACCTCCGGAGCCAGAAAGGCGGGCGTGCCGGCCATCATCCCGGTCTGGGTGACTGTGACATCGCCTACCGCGCGCGACACCCCGAAGTCGGTGATCTTGGCTGTGCCGTCGTCGGCGATCAGGATGTTGCCCGGCTTGACGTCCCGGTGCACGATCTGCGCCGCGTGCGCGGCAGCCAGCGCCGAGGCGATCTGCCTGCCGATCGAGGCGACTTCTGGCACCGGGAGGCAGTACCGCTCACCGAGCACCGCGGCGAGGCTGCGCGAGGGTAGGTACTCCATCACCAGGCATGGCTCACCGTCATGTTCGGCGACGTCGTAAACGACGATGGCGTTCGGATGCTGCAACCGCGCGGCGATACGCGCCTCACGCAATGCCCTAGCCCGCGCCTCGTCGGTCGCCCGGGGACTCAGCTCCGGCTGCAACAGCAGCTGTTTCACCGCCACCGGCCGCTGCAGCCGCTCGTCCATGGCCTGCCAGACGACCCCCATGCCGCCACTGCCAATCCGCCCGAGCACCCGGTAGTGGCCGGCGATCAGCTGACCCGTGTCGATATGCGGTCACTCCCTTTAGTCTCCCCGCATGGGCGCCCAAACACTTCCCTCGTCACAGCGTCCCCGACCGAACTCAGGCTACCGCCCGGCAACCGGCTTGGCGCGCCAGCTTACTGAGCCCCCTCCTCGCCCCCGCCTAGCCCCAGATCGCGCGGCACCGGCACCATCGTGGGCATCATGACCCTCACCGAAACTCTGCCCAGCCGTTGCGGGCCCGACGAACTGTTCGACGCTTTCGCCGGCTGGGTATTGGCCCAGGGGCTGGCCCTGTACCCGGCGCAGGAAGAAGCGTTGATCGAGATCGTCTCGGGGTCACATGTGATTTTGGCCACACCGACCGGCTCCGGAAAGAGTCTTGTCGCGACCGGCGCGCACGCTAGCGCGCTAGTGCAGGGCAGGCGAAGTTTCTATACCGCGCCGATCAAGGCGCTGGTGTCGGAGAAGTTCTTCGCGGCCTGTGACACCTTCGGTGCCGACCAGGTCGGGATGCTCACCGGTGACTCCAGCGTCAACGCCGAAGCGCCGATCATCTGCTGTACCGCAGAGGTGCTGGCCAATATGGCGCTGCGCGGCGGGCCGGATACCGACGTCGGCCTGGTCGTGATGGACGAGTTCCATTTCTACGCCGACCCGGATCGCGGCTGGGCGTGGCAGGTGCCGTTGCTCGAGCTTCGGCGGGCCCAGTTCCTGCTGATGTCGGCGACGCTGGGCGACGTCACCTTCTTCGAGCAGGACTTGACGCGCCGCACCGGCCGCCCTACCGCGGTGGTGCGCTCTGCCCAGCGGCCGGTTCCGCTGTATTTCCGGTACGTGACCACACCGCTGCACGAGACGCTGGAAGAACTGCTGGCCACCAACTCGGCACCGGTGTACGTGGTGCATTTCACCCAGGCCGCGGCTGCCGAGCAGGCACAGGCGCTGACCAGCATCAATGTCTGCAGCCGCGCCGAGAAAGACGCCATTGCCGAGTTGATCGGAAGGTTCCGGTTCACCGCCGGTTTCGGGCGCACGCTGTCGCGGCTGCTACGCCATGGAATCGGGGTACACCACGCGGGGATGCTGCCGCGGTATCGAAGGCTCGTGGAGCGGCTCGCCCAATCCGGCCTGTTGAAGATTGTGTGCGGCACGGACACCTTGGGGGTGGGCATCAACGTGCCGATCCGCACGGTGCTGCTCACCGCGCTGGCCAAATACGACGGGACCCGCACCCGTCATCTCACCGCTCGTGAGTTCCACCAGATCGCCGGCCGGGCCGGGCGAGCCGGCTACGACACCGCCGGGACCGTCGTCGTGCAGGCTCCCGAACATGTGGTGGATAACGCCAAGGCGGTGGCCAAGGCAGGCGACGATCCCCGCAAGCGACGCAAGATCGTCCGCAAGAAGCCACCCGAGGGATCGGTGTCCTGGAGTGAGCGCACCTTCGAGCGGCTGGTCGCCGCCGAGCCCGAAGCGCTGGCATCAAGTTTTGCGGTGAGCCACGCGATGTTGCTCAACGTCGCCAACCGGCCCGGCGACGCGTTCGCGGCGATGCGCCATCTGCTCACCGACAACCACGAGGCTTGCCCCGCCCAGCGCCGGCTCATCCGAGCGGCCATCGCGATGTACCGCGCGCTGCTCGCCGCTGGTGTCGTCGAGCGGTTGCCGGTGCCCGACGAGCAGGGGCGCACGGTGCGGCTCACCGGAGATCTCCAGCTCGATTTCGCGCTCAACCAGGCGCTGTCCCCATTCGCGCTGGCTGCGATCGAGCTGCTGGACCCGGATTCGGCCGACTACCCGTTGGACGTCCTGTCGGTGTTCGAGGCCACCTTGGAGGATCCGCGGCAGGTGCTGGCCGCGCAACTGGCCAAGGCCAAGGGCGAGGCGGTAGCAGCGATGAAAGCCGACGGCATCGAGTACGAGGAGCGCATGCAGCTGCTCGAGGACATCAGCTACCCGATGCCGCTGGCTGATCTGCTTGATGCCGCGTTCGAGACCTACCGCCAAGGCCACCCGTGGGTCGCTGATCACCGGCTGTCTCCCAAGTCGGTGGCCCGGGATATCGCCGAGCGGGCGATGACGTTCACCGAGTACGTCGGGTTCTACGGCCTGGCTCGCTCCGAGGGCCTGATACTGCGCTACCTGGCCCACGCCTACCAGGCGCTGCGGCGCTCGGTGCCGGAAGACGCCAAGACCGAGCCGCTGCGTGACCTCGAGGAGTGGCTCGGGGAACTGGTCCGCCAGATCGACTCCAGCCTCCTGGAGGAATGGGAGAAACTGCGTAACCCGCAGGAGCCGGAGACGGTGCCCACATTACTGGACGACCGTCCTGCGCCGGTGACGGCCAACGCGCGGGCCTTCCGAGTGCTGGTGCGTAATGCGCTGTTTCGCCGGGTGCAGCTGGCCGCTCGCCGGCAATGGGCGGAACTGGGCGCGCTCGATGCGGCTAGCGGCTGGGATGAGCAGGCTTGGCGGGACGCCGTGGAACCCTACTTCGACGAACACAGCGAGATCGGCACCGGAGCGGACGCTCGTGGCCCGCAGCTACTGATGATCGACTATCAGGCCGACCGCTGGCTGGTGCGCCAAATTCTGGACGATCCAGCCGGCCACCATGATTGGGCCATCACCGCCGAGGTCGACCTGCGCGCCTCAGACGAAGCCGGTGTCGCCGTCGTGTGGGTAACCGCCGTCGGCCCGCAGTAAGAACTGTCAGGTCGGCTCGTTGCCCGGCTTCCATTTGATGCCGCAGCCCAGGCTGGGCACGTGCGGTTCGTCGACCGGCTTGCCGGCCAGCACCAGTTCCAGCGCCGCCCGCAGCGCTTGGCCGGTAACCGGGGAATCGTTGCGTGGCCGGGACTCATCGAACTCGCCCCGGTAGGCGAGCTTGCGATCTGCGTCGTAGAGGAAGAAGTCCGGCGTGCACGCGGCCCGATAAGCCAATCCCACCTGCTGGCTGTCATCGAGCAGGTAGGGGAAGGCGAACCCGGCGCGATCGGCCTGTTCGGCCAACCCAGCTGGACCGTCGTCGGGATAGCGGTCGATGTCGTTGCTGCAGATCGCCACCGCGTCCACCTCACCGGCGTGTTCGGAGACGAACGCACCGAGCTGCCGTTCGATGTGCCGGACATAGGGACAGTGGTTGCACAGAAACATCACCAGCAGCGGTCGGCCGGCGGCAAAGCCGTCCGAACGAACGATCTGGCCGTCGAGAGACGGCAGCGCGAAAGGCGGCGCCGGGGTGCCGAGCGGGACCATGAATGAGCTCACTGCCATACCGCAAGTTTTCCATCAGCGGCGGTATTGAGCGGCTCCGGGCCGAAAGATCGGCCGGTAGGTTGACCACTCATGGAGCTCTACGAGGTGATGCACACAACGCCGGCGACCCGGGTCTTCACCGACGAGGCGGTGCCGGATGCGGTGGTGTACCGCATCCTCGACCACGCGAGGTTCGCCCCCAGCGGGGGCAACCGGCAGGGATGGCGTGTCGTCCTGCTCCGGGATCCCGCAATTCGACGCCAGATACGAGAGCTCTACAGCCTCGGTTTGCGTGAATACATGGCGCATGTCGATGCTGGCCTGGTGCCGTTCGCGCCGCGGGAGCACGGCCGCTGGAACGGGCCGGCGATCGATCTGGAGGCGGCCCGCTGGGTGCCGCGACCCAATGACTTCGCTGACGCCCTGGACACGGTTCCGGTGTTGCTCCTGCTGATAGCCCAGCTTGGTTCGCTGGCCTGCGTCGACAATGGGCTGGGCCGGCAGAGCATCGTCGGTGGCGGGTCGATCTACCCGTTCGGGCACAACATTTTGCTGGCCGCCCGCAATGAAGGCCTCGGTGGCGTGCTGACCTCGGTGTTGGTCCGCCAGGAACCAACCGTGCGCGAGTTGATCGGAATCCCCGACGACCACGCGATCGCCGGCCTGATCGCCCTGGGCCACCCGGTGCGGACGGTCCGCAAGCTGCGGCGCCGGCCCGTCGAACAGTTCACTACGGTAGATCGGTTCGACGGGCCTGGCTTCAATCCTGATCGGCCCTAGTGCTTGGCCGCGTCAGTCTTGCGCACCGCCCTGCAACTTGCGTACGACGCCGTCGATCTGGCCGTGCAACTTGCCCTTGGTGGCCTGATCGACGAGGCCGAGCGCCCCCGCTGCGATCTTGCCGGCCGCCTCGGGGTTGGCCTTCGCGAAACGGCGAGCGCCTTCCACCGCGCCCGCCAAAACCACCAGCTTCCCCAGCTTCCCCAGCATTGTTTCCTCCCTTTGGCCAGCCACAATCCCCACGCGATCATCGCGAAGTGGCGAGGATACCGCGACCGGATCGGGCCCGGGAGGATGGCCTGGAAAAGGCGGTCACAATCCCCCAGTCAGGACATTTCCGTCAAGCTCTCCTGACATGGATCGCCGGTCAGAATCCCATTGCCTGGGCGCGGCGCTTCACCTCTCGACCCCGATCGGTCCGCAATGCGCCGATCGGGGTGCCGGGCAGCGAATCCTCTGCGGTGAACAGCCAACGCAGGATCTCCTCCGCCGAGTAGCCGGCATCACGCAGCAAGGTGATCGTGCCGGGCAGTCCCTTCACCACGGCGTTGCCGCTGAGAAACTCCGCAGGCACCACGGCTATGCCGTTGCGGCGGATGCCCAGCAGTTGACCGTCGCGCAGCATCTGGTGAACCCGGGTGACCGGCAGTCCTAGCCGCTGCGCCACATCGGGTAGCGGCAGCACCACCACCTCGGGATCGAGCACGTCCGGGGCGATAGGGAGATCGCTCACAGTGGTCACCATGCCATACCCGCCAGCCGCAGCCCTTCCGCCGTTCGGGGAGCGCGCGGAGTCCGTACGATCCTCGGACTGTGGAATGGCAGGGGTCCGAGCATGACGATGGCCTGGCCGGCACCCTGCTGGATGGGCGCTACTGGGTTGGCCCGGTGGTGGCGCGCGGCGGTATGTCCACTGTCTACCGTGGCACGGACACCCGCCTGGAACGTCCCGTCGCCATCAAGGTGATGGCCCCCTGGCTCGCCGTTGACCCGATGTTCTTGCAGCGCTTCGAGCGAGAGGCGCGCGCCGCTGCGCGACTGCATCACCCCGGCGTCGTCGGAGTCCATGACCAAGGTATCGACTCCTCACCCGCCGGTGACCACGTGTACCTGGTGATGGAACTGGTGGACGGCGGCACCCTGAGGGACTTGCTGCGCCAGCACGGCAGCCTGCCGGTGCCCCTGGCACTGTCGGTGGCCGAGATGGTGCTCTCGGCACTGGCTGCGGCACATCAGGAGGGGCTGGTCCATCGCGACATCAAGCCGGAGAACGTCCTCATCGGCCCCGGTGGCGTAGTGAAGGTTGCCGACTTCGGATTGGTCCGCGCAGCTGCGGAGGCCACCAACAGCACCGGAGACGTCATTCTGGGCACGGTGGCCTACCTGTCACCCGAGCAGGTCGCGACGGGCGCGGCCGACGCCCGCAGCGACGTCTACGCCACCGGGGTCCTGCTGTTCGAGATGCTGACCGGGTCACCGCCCTACACCGGTGAGACCGCCCTGTCGGTGGCCTACCGCCACGTGCACGATGACATGCCCGCTCCCAGCACAGCGGGCGCGGTTGTGCCCGGTGTGCTGGATGAGCTGATCGTGCGGGCCACCCGACGAGATCCCGCTGCCCGCCCGCCGGACGCGGCGGCCCTCCTGGCCGCGCTGCAGGCCCTGCGGGCGGATTTGGGCATCGACCACGTGCCGGTTCCCGTACCGGCCACTGCGGGTGAGGAGACCACCACCACCATGACCGCAGCCCACCAGCTGGGGCCGCGCGGAACGAGAGCTCTGACCAGGACCCAGGCCGCGGCGAGTGGGGCGGTGAGACAGCCGGCCGAGCCGCCGGAACCTCCGATGGTGACCGCGGTGGAACCTTATCCGCGCAGGGTGAACTACGCCGCGGATCCCTACCGGCGCGAGCGCGCTCGCAATCGGCGCGCCTTCGTCGCCTGGATGGTGATCGTGCTGATCCTCGCGAGCGCGGTCGGGATTGGTGCGTGGTGGCTGGGTAGCGGCCGGTGGACCGTGGTACCCAACCTGACGGGCCTGCACCGCGGCGCGGTGCCGGCCGCACTGGCGTCCGCGGACCTCAAAGCACACCTTGTCGTGGACCACAACGACACCGTCCCGGACGACCTGGTGATTCGCAGCGATCCGGCGGCTGGTCAGCGAGCGACGCGCGGCTCGGACATCGCTGTGGTGATCTCCCTGGGCCATCCAGTCGTGCCCGCGGTGGAGCCGGGCAGCACCGTCAATGACGCGCAGCGGGCGATCCAGCAGGCGGATCTGAACCCGCGAACGGACACCGCCACCGACCAGTTCAACGACACCATCCCGGCGGGCGCAGTGATCGGGCTGCGGCCGGCGCCGGGCACTGTGCTCACAGTCGGTGCACCGGTCACTGTGATGATCAGCAAGGGACCGGCGCCGAGCACGGTGCCGGACGTGCGTGGGATGCGCCAGGCTGAGGCGATTGCTGCACTCACCCGTGCCGGTCTAACCGCGCAGGTGCGCCGGCAGTTCGATGACCAGGTAGCCGGTGGGCGCGCAATCGGAACCGACCCCAGAGCCGGTATCGGCCTCGCCCGGGGCGCCAGCGTGATCCTCCTGGTCAGCAATGCTTCGGTGGTGCCGGATGTGGTCGGGCTCCCGGTCACCCAGGCCCGTCAGATGCTCACGGACGCGGGGCTGAACAGCACAGTCAGCCAGCAGCAGGGCGGGTTCGGCTTTTTCCCCAACCTCCCCGACATCCCCGGCCTCGGTGGCTTCGGTGGCTTCGGTAACCGCGTGGTCTCCCAATCCCCCGGTGCCGGCCAACCCGTCCGAGAAGGCAGCACCGTAAGCCTCACCGCGTCTTAGCTCGGCGCTGCTACGCAGTCTGGATGCAGACTGCTGTTTTTCCGGGCCCGTAAACCGCAGTCTGCATCCAGACTGCGGTTAGGAGCGGAGCATCTCGGCGACCAGGAACGCCAGTTCTAGTGCTTGCTGGGTATTGAGACGGGGGTCGCAGGCGGTTTCGTAGCGACCGGACAGGTCCGCGTCGGAGATGTCCTGGGCGCCGCCGAGACACTCGGTGACGTCCTCACCGGTGAGTTCCACGTGGATGCCACCGGGATGGGTGCCTAGCGCGTGGTGCACCTCGAAGAAACCCTGAACCTCGTCGACCACCCAGTCGAAGTGCCTCGTCTTGTACCCGCTGGACGATTCGATGGTGTTGCCATGCATCGGGTCGCACTGCCAGATCACCTGGTGCCCGGTGGCGGTGACCTTTTGCACGATCTCCGGCAGCAGGTCGCGGACCTTCTGCGCGCCCATCCGGGAGATCAACGTGAGGCGACCTGGTACGCCGTGCGGGTCCAGCCGCTCGACGTACTCGACGGCATGATCCGGCGTGGTGGTCGGGCCCAGCTTGAGCCCGATGGGGTTGGCCAGCAGCTCGGCGAAGGCGATATGCGCCCCATCCAGCTGGCGGGTCCGCTCCCCTACCCAGACGAAGTGCGCTGACAGGTCGTAGAGCTTGGGCGTCGGTCCGGTGCTGTCCAGCCGGAGCATGGCCCGCTCATAGTCGAGCACCAGCGCCTCGTGGCTGGCGTAGATCTCGGTGGAGCGCAGTGAGGAGTCCTCCACGCCACACGCCGACATGAACCGCAGACCGCGGTCGATCTCCCCGGCCAGCGCCTCGTAGCGGGCACCAGCCGGGGATCGCCGCACGAAGTCCTTGTTCCAGTCGTGCACCCTGTGCAGGTCCGCCATGCCGGCCAGGGTCAGCGACCGCACCAGGTTCATCGCCGCCGCCGCGTTGGCATAGGCGCGGATCATCCGCGACGGGTCGTGCACCCGCGCCTCGGGCGCGGGCACCAGCGAGTTGATCATGTCGCCGCGGTAGGACGGCAGGCCGAGCGCGTCGATCGGGGCGGACCGAGGCTTGGCGTACTGCCCGGCCACTCGCCCCACCTTCACCACCGGCAGGCTCGACCCGTAGGTGAGCACCACCGCCATCTGCAGCAGCGTGCGGATGTTGCCCCGCAGGTGCGGCTCGGTGTTGTCGGCGAAGGTCTCTGCGCAGTCCCCGCCTTGCAGCAGGAACGCCTCGCCGCGAGCCACCGCCCCGAGCTGATCCCGCAGCTGATCCACCTCGGGAGGCACGGTGATCGGCGGGACGCTCTCCAGCACGGTGCGGATGTTGCGCACGGCGTCTGGATTCGGCCAGCTCGGTTGTTGCGCGGCTGGTCGGGATAGCGCGGCGTCAAGTTTGGCCCGGAGGTCAGCGGGCAGCGGCGGTAACTCCGGCAGCGTGTCGATTGGCACGTCCACGGTCCAGTTCACGATGCTTGAGCGTATGGGGTGATGCGCGGTACCGGTTCAGTGGGCCCGCCACGCGTCCGATTGAATGCGGCCGGTCAGCCGAAGAAAACCTCGGCCTCCGCATAGCGGCCCTGGGGAACCGTTTTGACCACCGCGGTGGCCTCCGCCAGTTTCACCCGGATGATGTCGGTACCGCGCAGCGCAACCATGACGCCGCTGTCCCCCTCGTGCACTGCGTCGATCGCGTGCACGCCGAATCGAGTGGCCAACACCCGGTCGTAGGCAGTGGGCTTGCCACCGCGCTGGATGTGCCCCAATACCACCGCGCGGGACTCGGCACCAGTGCGGCGGGCGACCTCGTCGGCCAGCCAGTTGCCGACGCCGCCGAGGCGCTTGTGGCCGAAAGCGTCGACGTCCGCGGCAGCGAGGCGCTCCGCGCCACCTTCTGGCACCGCGCCCTCGGCGACCACAACGATCGCGGCGTCATCGCGCTTGAGGCAACGCACGACCCACTGGCACACCCGGTCGACTGAGAATGGTCGCTCCGGGATCAGGATTGCATTCGCACCACCGGCCATCCCGGAGTGCAGCGCGATCCAGCCCGCATTGCGACCCATCACCTCGACGACCGCCGCCCGGTGGTGCGATTCGGCGGTAGTGCGCAACCGGTCGATCGCCTCGGTCGCAATGTGCACCGCAGTATCAAAGCCGAAGGTGTAGTCGGTGGCGCTCAGGTCGTTGTCGATTGTCTTGGGGACGCCCACGACGAACAGCCCGTCCTCGCTCAGCCGGCTGGCCACCCCGAGGGTGTCCTCACCGCCGATCGCGATGAGGGCGTCCACACCGTGCTCCGCAAGGGTGCGCTTAACCTGCTCTGCGCCGCCCTCGCGGTAGGGGTTGGTCCGCGAAGTGCGCAGGATGGTGCCGCCGAGCGGGAGAATGTGCTCCACGTCAGCCAGACCGAGCGGCTGGACCAGTCCCTGCATCGGACCCCGCCACCCGTCCCGGAAGCCGATGACCTCGTGGCCATAGACCTCGATGCCCTTGCGAACGACCGCCCGGATCACCGCATTGAGGCCAGGGCAGTCACCGCCCCCCGTCAGTACGCCGATGCGCATATCGATTCGCCTTTCCATTCCGTACCGGATTAACGGGCGAGAGCCTGGCACGAACTGGATCAATCAGCAAAACGACAGGTCAACGGAGGCGACTCTGCTGGGCCATGCGGTGCTGCTCGATGACCCGCCAGCGGGTCAGGTTGTACCGGGCGTCGGCCACGGCGTCGTGGGCGTCACTGGGTGGCGGGGGCAATGCCGGCTTGCCGGCGTCCTCCCAACGCTGCCGCAAATCCCGGGTGAACCGAGGCAAGGCCTTGGGCAAGGCCGGCATCGGGCCCCACAGCTGCGCGAGCGCGACATGGTCGTAGGCGGCGAACCAGGCCCACAGTTCTACCCGTTCGCCGGGGGCGGTGAGGAATTCCAGCAGCGTATCGCGGATGGCCGCGCGGCTGCGCCATGCCTTATCGGCGGGAGCGGGCAGCTTGGGCAACACGTGCGCTCGGACCCACTCGCCGGCACGATGCGGATCGAACTCGGTGGACACCGCGTAGTACTCACGACCCCGCTCGTCCACCACCCCGATGGAGATCAGCTCGATGGTGACCCCATCCTCGATGAACTCGCAATCGTAGAAGAACCGCACGATCGGCCAGCCTAGTGAGGACCCGTGAGTGGCAACGCGGGCTATAACTCGCATCGCCACTCACGGGTCCTCACGACGCCTTGAGGGTCAGCCGCGGCGGCGCGGCCTCGCGCTCCTTGACCGACGTGGCGTAGATGTCGACGTACTCCTGACCGGAAAGATCCATCAACAAGTACATGATCTCGTCGACCATGGATCGCTCAACGAATCGATCACCAGCCATACCCGCATAGCGGGAGAAGTCCAGTGGCGCGCCGAAGCGAATTTCCACCGGGTGCGGACGCCACATCTTTGTGCCAGCCGGACTGACTCTATCGGTACCGACCATCGCCACCGGGATCACCGGAACACCGGCCTCCAGCGCCATTCGGGCAACTCCGGTCTTGCCCTTGTACAACCGGCCGTCCGGAGATCGAGTGCCCTCCGGATAGATGCCGAGTAACTTACCCGCAGTCAGCAACCGGACTCCGGTGTCCAAGGCAGCCTGTGCGGCCGATCCGCTGGATCGGTCGATGGGCACCTGGCCGGCGGCACTGAAGAATTGCCGCTTGAGCCATCCGCGCAACCCGGGTGTGGTGAAGTACTCCCGCTTGGCCAGGAATGTGAGCCGGCGACGGATCATCAGCGGCAGGAAGAACGAGTCGGCGACCGCGAGGTGGTTGCTGGCCAGAATCGCGCCACCGCGCTTGGGAATATGCTCGGCGCCCCGAACCTGCGGGTGACATGTCAGCTTCATCACCGGGCCTAGCAGCAGGTGTTTGAGCAGCCAGTAGAACACCGCCTACCGATCCTTCCCTCGCCATTGCGGACGAGCGCATCAACCAGCCTACGGAGCAC
This sequence comes from Pseudonocardiaceae bacterium, assembly GCA_036378735.1. GTDB lineage: Bacteria > Actinomycetota > Actinomycetes > Mycobacteriales > Pseudonocardiaceae. The sequence continues at coordinate 84,204 of DASUVX010000144.1, forward strand.
GATATCCGGGACACAATGGCCCCCGCGCCATCCTGACCTACGCAGCGCTGGCCGACCCTGATTCGGCAGCCGTAAGCATGCACCCGCTGCGCGCGTCCAGCAGGTACTGTCAGCCTCGCAGCAAGCCTGCCCGAGCACGGAGAGTGGTGTCGCCAGTTGAGCTATCTCGATCCCGAAGAGCGTTCGAACGATGGTTCGGGAGACAGTGTGGAGGACACCGATATCGCCTTCGCCCGCATCGTCGCGGGCTTACGGGCCCAGGACTCACCGGCCCAGGACTTGTCAGCCCAGGACCTGTTAGCGCAGTCGGGCGAACCCAACTGGCCTGCCCGGGACTTCGCAACAGACACCGGCGAGGATCACTTCGATCCGCCCGAGCCACCCCCGCTGCCAATGCCCCGGCCCCGTACCGTGGGCGGGGTGCTCACCCTCGCGGTGGGGGTCCTGTTGCTGGCCGCACCGAACCTGGTGGGTCTGGCCGAGCGGGTGGCGACGCCGCTGGGTTTACTCGCTGTCACCGCCGGAATTGGATGGCTGGTGATCGGTTTACGGCCCGAGCCGCCAGGGACAGGATCTGACGACGGAGCACGGCTGTAGCGATCGGGGGCTGTAGCGACCAGAAGCGGTATTATCCGGCGAGGAACTCCACGCGGCGCTTGAGCTCCTTGAGCGCGGTATCCATGATGACCTTCTCCGCTCTGCGCTTGATCATTCCGATCATGGGGATCGCGAGGTCCACCGCAAGGCTGTAGGTCACCTTGGTTGAGGTGGCGGCAGCCGCCGACGGGAGCGGTGCCAGGACGTAGGAGCCATGCTGCGCTTTCTGAATCTGCCCCTCCACCAGTTCCCAGGCCACCGTCAGCCCGTCGTCCGACCAGACGTAGTCCAGTACGAACACGTCCTTGAGAAGGCCGGCGTCCAGCAAGAACCGGACCCGCTCGGCGCGATCTCCAGCGCCCGGAATGACCACCTCAGCCTCCTTGACCGCCAACGCCCATTGCGGGTAGGCCGCGAAGTCCGCGATCACATCCATGATCGCCTCAGGACCGGCGTTGATGACGATGGACTGGCTTGACCGGTCAGTCATGCGCGCAGGCTACCGGTCGCAACGTTGCCGGAAGTGGTCAACACCTCACCACGTAAGGCTGCCCGGTGCGCTGGAAATGCCCGACGTTGACGCACTCGGTTCGACCCACCCGGACGCGCCGAGCCAGCGGCTGGTGCACGTGGCCGAACAGCGCGGCACGCGGATGGTCGCGCCGGATCAGCGCGAGCAGGTGCTCCGAGCCGGTCTCAGGCCGGCGGGCGTGCACGTCGTAGAGCAGTTCGGGGACGGCGGGCGGGATGTGGCTGCACAACATGTCCACTCGACCCAACGCCGCAACAGCCGTTGCGTACTGCTCCGGCGTGCGCAGGTACGAACGGAACACTGGCTCGCCCCTCGGCACGACCCCGCCCGGTAACAGGCCACCGCCCACGAATCCCCAGTTCAGCCCACCGATCTCGGTGCTCTGACCGTCGAGCACGTGCACGCCGGCGTGCGCGAAATGCGGCCACAGCTCCGGAAGGTCGACGTTGCCCGGGGTGGCGTAGGTCGGGCTGGGCAGCACCGCGAATAGCCGTTCGTACTGCTCGGCGATGGCTTGACGGACGAGTTCGCGGGGATCCGGCAGCTGAGCCCACAGGTGCCGCACGAAAGCGAACGCTGCTCCCGGAGCCCCGCTGGAGCGCAGTTGCGCGAAGCGATCGACCGCAGCAGGCCCGAATACCGAGCCCAGAATCCCCGCGGAGTGATCGTGGTAGTCCACAAAGTCAATCAGGTCTCCGAGCACCAGCAGGGCATCGGCACCGTCGCCCGCGCGGGCCAGCGCGTTCGCGTTGCCGTGCACGTCGGACACCACGTGAACCCGCACGGTCCAGCAGGCTACCGACGCGAGCTCGGTTGGCCGGGCACCGGTCCGGTCCGTCCAGTGTGCGGATCGCTGCCTCAGCAGGCCTGTTGGACGAAACATCGGTCGCGATACGTTTGCCAGGGCAACGCTGACGAGCTGTGGAGGTACCCGTGCGGGAGTTGATGGTTCCCGCCACCACCACGGTGGGTGACCAGGAGAACCTCACCGATGCGGTGTGGGCCAACGCCGAGCGCTTCGCCGCCAGTGTCAGCTTTCGCCGCCGGTCCGACGGTGGCTGGATCGACGTCACAGCGAAGGAATTCGCAGACGAGGTGACCGCGGTGGCCAAGGGCCTCGCCGCAGCGGGCATCCAGCGCGGGGATCGGATAGCGCTGCTGTCGAGAACCCGCTATGAGTGGACCCTGCTAGACTACGCGATCTGGGCCGCTGGCGCGGCGACCGTACCGATATACGAGACATCCTCCGCGGAACAGGTGGAGTGGATTCTCGCCGATTCCGGGGCCAAGGCGATCGTGGTCGAGACGTCTGCGCATCGCGAAATGGTCCAGATAATGGCTGATCGGCTGGTTGATCCTGCTCGGATTTGGCAGATCGAGCCGGCCGACGACGTCACGCCCGCAGTCGATGAGCTCACCGCGCTGGGGAGCGCGATCTCGATCGATGCGGCGCGGGAGCGAGCCACCGCGGTGGCTGCCGACGACCTGGCGACCCTGATCTATACCTCTGGCACCACCGGACGGCCCAAGGGTTGCGAGATAACGCATCGCAACATGCTGGGTGTGACCAGATCCGCGGTGGCTGAGCTACCAGCGCTGATGCAGCCGGGCCAGTCGCTGCTGCTGTTCCTACCGCTGGCTCACGTTCTCGCGCGTATCTGCCAGACGTGCTGCGTGTACGCCCGGATCACGCTCGGACACGTTCCCGATATCAAAAACCTGGTCGCCGAGCTGGGTGAGTTCCGTCCAACTTTCGTCCTCGCAGTGCCTCGGGTTTTCGAGAAGGTCTACAACTCGGCCAAGCAGAAGGCACACGCTGAAGGTAAGGGCCGGGTGTTCGACATCGCCGTCGCCGCCGCTATCGAGTGGAGCCGCGCCCAGGACGCCGGCGGGGCAGGACTCGCTCTGCGAGCCAAGCACGCGTTGTTCGACCAACTGGTCTACTCCAAGCTTCGGGCGGTGCTCGGCAACCGGTGTTCGGCGGCTATTTCCGGTGGCGCCCCGCTGGGCGAGCGGCTCGGACATTTCTTCCGCGGTATCGGCCTGACAGTGCTGGAAGGCTACGGGCTGACCGAGACAACCGCGCCCGCCACACTGAACACCCAGCAGCATCTCAAGATCGGCACTGTAGGCAGGCCGTTAGGCGGCGTGTCGATCCGAATCGGCGACGAGGGCGAGGTGCTGATCAGGAGTCCTGGGGTCCTGCGCCGGTACTGGCACGATGAGCAGGCCACTGAGGAAACGATCGTCGATGGCTGGCTGCACACGGGCGACCTCGGAGAGCTGGACGAGGACGGCTACCTGCGGATCACCGGACGCAAGAAGGAGATCATTGTCACGGCCGGCGGCAAGAACGTCTCGCCCGCGGCGTTGGAGGACCGGATCCGCGCCCACCGACTGATCAGCCAATGCATGGTGGTGGGCGATCAGCAGCCGTTTGTCGCAGCCCTGATCACTATCGACGCCGAGGCGCTTCCGGCGTGGCGCGCCGAGCACAGCAAGCGGGCCGGCGACTCCGCTGCCGACCTGGTCGACGATGAGGATCTGCGCGCCGAGGTGCAGCGCGCGGTGAACGACGCCAACAAAACCGTGTCGAAAGCCGAGGCGATCCGCAAGTTCCGCATCCTGCCGGTCGACTTCACCGAACAGGGCGGCCAGCTCACCCCGAGTCTGAAAATCAAGCGCTCGGTGGTGGTCAAGGAATTCGCCGCCGAGATTGAGGCGCTGTACGCCTCGTGAGTGGGCAAGACTTTTCACGAGACGGTGGTCTGCCCGAGCAGGACAGCCAGCTGCCCTGCTCGGCCACACCACTGCCATTCCTCCTGCATCCAGCGCCGCCCGCGGTGGCCCATCGCTGCAGCGCGCTCGGGATCGGCGAGTAGCGTCGCGACGGCTCGGGTCACCGCCACGAGGTCACGGCCGTTCACGAGCTCACCGGTGTCCCCGGGGCGGACGGTTTCCCGCGCCCCGCCCGCGTCGCCCACCACTACCGGCAACCCGGTCGCCGCACCCTCGAGAAACACCAGACCGAGTCCTTCGACGTCCAAACCGCGGCCTCGGGTCCGGCAGGGCATCGCGAAGACGTCGCCGGCGGCGTAGTAGGCAGGCAGCTCACACCACGGCACAGACCCGGCCCACACCACGGCGTCACCGACATCGCACGATTCGGCCAGCCGGTGCAACGCAGCCCGCGCGGGCCCGTCGCCGACGAGCAGCAGCGTGGCTCCGGGCACCTGGCGACGGATCGCGGGCAACGCTCGCACCAGCACGTCTTGCCCTTTGCGAGCCACCAGGCGGCCCACGCACAACACGACCGGGGTCTCCCCCAGCCGGTGGCGGCGCCGGATTTCGGCCCGTGCATCCGGGTCCGGACGGAATGTGTCGCAGTCCACGCCGGGTGGCAGTAGTTCCAGCGCGGCCCGCGGCCCGAAAGCCGAGGCGATCCGGCGGCGGGTGTACTGGCTGACGGCGGTGACCACGTCGGCATCGCGACCTATCCGGCGGAGGGCGATCCGGCCAGGGGGAACCATCGACCAGCCCACCTCATGCCCGTGACTGCTGGCCACCACCCGCTGTGCCCCGGCACGGCGCAACGCCGGACCAAGTAGGGCTAGCGGAGCAGCGGCGCCGAACCACGCGGTCTCACATCGCAACTCCCGCAGCAGCCCGGCGGCCCGGCGCAGCACTGTCGGCGTGGGAAGCATGAGGGTGCCTGGATGCCGGACGACCGGGAACGGGAAACCCGCGTCGAAGGCCGCCGCACCCGGCCAGTCCGGCGCGTAGACGGCGATCGCGCCAGCAGGCAGGGCGATCGCCAGTTGGTGCAGGTATGCCTGGATTCCACCGGGCCGCGGTGGGAAGTCGTTGCTCACCAGCAGGATCCGCGGCATCGGCCCGACCGTACTGGTGACGCCATCGCGGGTCTGCGGCTCAGGCAGACTTGGGACGTCGACGTGCGGTCGTGGTGACCAGGCCGGAGACGCGGTGGGCTTAACCAATCCGGCTCATCGCGGTGACGTGGTTCCACGGCACCGGGACGACCTTTACCACGTCTCCGGGCTGCGGCGCGTTGACGTAGAGCCCGCTGCCGACGTAGATCCCGATGTGGCTGATCGGCGAGTACAGCGCGATGAGGTCGCCGGGCAGCAGCTGCGCTTGGCTGACGCTGCGCCCCATCCGCGCCTGTTCCTCGGCTGAGTGTGGCAGGCCCGGCAGGCCGGCCTGCTCGAAGGCCCATTTGACCAGTCCGGAACAGTCGAAGGTGATTGGGCCGTCACCGCCCCAGATGTATGACGAACCCTGTTTACTCAGCGCGATGCGGGCGGCTTGCACGGCAACACCGGTGCCGATCAAGTTGATCGGGAAGTGGGTGGTGCCGCCGGAGAGATACAGGGCCCGCGTCTGGCGGGTCAGCTCTGCGAGGCGCTTGGTGACCACCTGGATCTGCTGGTCCATCTCGACGCGGGAACGAGTCAAGTCGCCTTCGAGCCGGGCAGCGTCCTGTTCGGCCTGGCTAGCGCGTACAGCCGCGTCGGTGGCCGATTGCTGGGCCTGCTGGGTTTGCGCGACAGCGCCAGTGAGCCGGTCCAGCGCTTGTTTGTTGTCCACCGCGAGCATGTCCAGCGCCGACATCTGATCGAGGAAATCCTCGGGCGAGTCACTGACCAGCAGAGCTGACAGCCGGGAAAGGCGGGCACCTCGGAATGAAGCGTTGGTCAGCCTGTCGACTTGCTCGCGGTACTGACCCTGGACCTCCCGGGCACGGTTTGCGGCGGCGGCAGCGGCGCCGACGTCTGCTCTGGCTCGCTCCAAGTCAGCACGGCGGGCGTTGAGCTGGTCACGGGCGTAGTGCCATTTTTCGGTGAGGACCTCCGCCTGATAGTTCAGGTCAGCGAGCTGTTGCACCGCGGCGGGCCCATCTCCGGGCACTGCGGGGTCCGCAGTAGCCGGAGTGGGTGTCAGCGTCACCAGAAGACCCACAGTTGCGGCGGTCATCGTCGCTGAGGCAGTCCGCGTGAGAACACCGGGCCTCGCAACACCGGGCTTGTGATGATGCGACGACACGTCGCGGCTGCCTCCTCTTCCCTTGGACCGCCTACCGGGGCTGACGGGTTCGGACCGGACAGAGGTGAGCCCTACCGGGTGGACACGAGTGCCCGCCCGGATTCACCCAAGAAAAAGTGCATCCCCGGCTCGACTCATCAACTCAACGCAGCCGATTCGGCGGCGACCTGCGTTGCCGCCCGTCTGGGAGGCACCTACCGCAAAGTCCCGGGAAGATTACGAAAGGTTACCGACACTGTCACCACCGACGCGCCAGTGATGGGGCAAGTTGGCTCCTGGACACGACGGACGTCACCACACTCGGAGCAGTGTTCGGCTCCACCGATCAGCCCACATGTCGTCGAGACCGCTTACCGTCAGTCGCAGACCGCTCAACCCGGTCACGCTGGTGGACGCCACTGGCCGGCCGTGCCCCGCCGGTGCGCTGGCACTCATGGCGATCCACCAGTTGCAGGCGGGGCACCATGCCAGCCTCGGCGAGGGTGTCCAGCGCGCAGCGTTCGGTGCCATCCAGGTCGACGCCTCCAGGAGGGGCTCCGAGCAGCACGGTGATCACGCAGTCCTGGCAAGCATGGCCGCGCGCGGCACACCGGTCACAATCCACGAGCATGTCGGTTCCCTTCCGCTGATGATCTCGTCACCGCGGACGGTAGACCACTGCACCGACAGTCTCGGCCAACCGGATACTCCTGCGCGGGTGAGCCGCTTTTAGCGGCGAACCGTCAGCCAATCCGGCGGATCGCCGTGACATCACGCCAGGGCACCCTGGCGACTTTGACGACGTCGCCACTCTGCGGCGCATTGATGTAGAGGCCGTTGCCGACGTAGATGCCGATGTGGCTGACCGGCCAGTACAGCGCTATGAGGTCGCCGGGCAGTAGGCCCGACGTGACCGGAGTGCCCACCCTGGCTTGATCGAACGCCACTCGGGGAAGGCTGACACCGGCCTGGCGGTAGGCCCACATCACCAGGCCCGAGCAATCGAAGGTGCCCGGCCCTTCGGCGCCCCAGATGTACGGCGCTCCCTGGCGAGTCAGGGCGGCGCGCAATGCCCTGATCCCGATGGTGTCGCCGACCAGGTCGAGGGGATAGTCGGTGAATCCTTCGGAGGCGTAGTGGGCGAACTCGTCTGCGGTGAGCTTGCCGAGGCGCTCCTGCACCAGATTGATCTGGCGGCCCATCTCGAGCCGGGCCTTGGCCACATCGCCGGCGATCCGAGCGGCATCGAGTTCAGCGACGGCCGCCCGCGTCTCGGCGTCGGTGGCCGCGGTTTCCGCCTGCTCGGTACGGGCCACCGCGCCGGCGAGCTTGTCCATCGCCGCCCGGTTAGACACCGCCAGCACGTCCAGCGCCGACATCTGATCCATGAATTGCTGCGGCGAGTCGCTGATCAGCATCGCAGTCAGGCTGCTGACCCGGACGCCCTCGAACGTCGCGCTAGTCAACCGATCCACCTGCGCGCGGAACTCTTTCTGGGCATCTCGCGCCTGATCAGCGACAGCCGTCGCAGCTGCCGCGTCGCGATGCGCCTTCTCCGCGTCGGCCTGGCGGGCGAGCAGCCGGTCGGTGGCCAACTTCCACTGCTCGGTGATCACCTCAGCCTGGCGGCTCAATGCGCGCGCCTGCGCAACTGCACCACCAGGATCCGGCGCAGGGGCAGGAACTGGATCGGCAGCTGCAGTCGCTGGCTGCATGCTGAGGATGGCGGCAAAGGCCACAGCCGCCGCCATCAACACACGTTTCCGAGGATGAGATGCCACCCGCGGCTATCTCCTGTTCTCGGACCTACCGTCCGGATGCTCCACTTGGAGGCGGGAGATCATCCCGCGTTATTCGGGTAACGGATCCCCATGCCATATGGACGCGATTGATCACCCCAACGAAGTAACAACGGCACACCGCGGCGGCATAACAAAATCGCTGATTACTCAGCGTTACAATTAATGCTCGCGATCACCAGTGGGTCGCTCTTCAAGTACCGCCAACCCCGTGCCAAGCCGCTCCTAACAGCAGCCAACGGGTCGCTCGGCCGTCGCGATGGCGGCGGATTGGCCGCGGTTAACGACCGTCACCAGCACGGTTGGCGGTCCTTGAAGAGCCGCCGACGGGTTAGTGCGGGGTTGCGGATAGCTCGTTCGTCAAGGTCGTCCAGCGTTCCAGCAGCGCGGTCGCGGCACCGGAGTCCACAGCCTGAGCAGCACGCTGCGTCATCTCCGAAAGATTCGCCGGCAGATTCCCGCCCAACCCGCGATGAGCCGCCAGCGCCGCAGCGGCGTTGAGTAGGACGGCATCACGAACCGGGCCGGGTTCCCCGTCGAGGAGGCGCCGCACTGCCACGGCGTTGGCGGTGGCGTTCCCACCGCGCAGGTCGTCGCGGCGGGCTGGCGGCACACCCAGCGCAGCAGGGTCCAACCGGTCACGGCGGACCGTCCCAGCGTCCACGATCCACACCGAGGTGGTGGTCGTAGTGGTGATCTCGTCGAGTCCGTCATCACCCCGGACGACGAGCGCACTGACTCCGCGGTCGGCGAAAACCTGGGCAAGCACCGGCGCCATCCGCGCATCTGCGCACCCCACCAGCGCAGCCTGCGGCTGAGCCGGGTTGGTCAGCGGGCCCAGGAAGTTGAAGGCGGTGGGTATCCCGATCTCCCGGCGCACCGCGGCCGCGTGCCGCATCGCCGGGTGAAACAGCGGCGCGAAGCAGAATCCGATGCCGGCCTCGGCGACGCACTGCGCGACATGCTCCGGGCCGAGGTCGATCGCCACACCGAGGGCCTCGAGTACGTCCGCCGCGCCGCATTGGGACGACGCCGCCCGGTTGCCGTGCTTGACCACGGGCGCACCTGCCGCAGCGGTGACCAGCGCCGCCATCGTGGAGATATTGACGGTGTGGGCTTGGTCACCTCCGGTGCCGACGACGTCAACCGCACGCCGGGACACGCGCACTCGGCGCGCGTGCGACAACATGCCCGCGGCCAGACCGGCGATCTCCGCTGGGGTCTCGCGTTTGACCCGCAACGCGACCACAAACGCGGCCACCTGCGCAGGCGTGGCCGCTCCGGACATCACCTGGTCCATCGCCCAGGTGGCGTCTTGGGTATCCAGGTCGGCGCCGGCCATCAGCTGGGCGAGCAGAGCCGGCCAACTACGGGCTCGGGTTGGCGCCACCATCCTGGCAGCCTCAGCCGTTCGCAGCTTGCGGCCGGTGCGAGCGCAGCACTTCGGCCACGGTCTCGGCGGCGGCCAACGGGTCCAGCGGGTGCACGATCACCGCGTCCGCCAGCGACCAGACCGCCAACCACCGGTCGTCCTGACGCTGCACCGACACGATGATCGGTGGGCAGTGCGAGATTTCGTTCTTGAGCTGCCGAGACAATCCCATGCCGCCGGTGGGCTGCGCCTCACCATCCAGGATGGCCAGATCCACCCGTCCCGCATCGACCTCGGCCAGCACCTCGTCGATCGTGCCGGCCTCAACGTAGTGCAAGCGGCCGACGTCAGCCGCGGGGCGCCGCCCGACCGCGTTGATGATCGCCTCACGCACCCGTGGCCGGTTGCTGAATACCAGCACGGTGGTGGCGTCACTCGCAACGTTCATCTGGTATTCCGAGGCCCTTGCTGTCCGATGTAGCTGCTGTCCGTGCCCGCGCAGGCGCAACCCTGGTGATACATCGACCTATCGGCCGGGCGTGGAGTTTGCCGGTGGCAGAGAATGGTATACGGGCAATTTACTGGCACTTCGTCCACCCGCCGATGCGAGGCGGCGCGGCCTAGATGCCCCGTGCTAGGATGCGGCCCCGCGCGCGACCGCTTGACCAAGCCACCAGGACCGAATCGTCATTCCTGGCGGTCTCGGCCGCCCCCGGTCCAGGCCGCATTGGCGGCTTTCGTCATAATGCTCACTGTGACCTCGTCCAGCCTGGCAGGCCCCTCCATCAGCCAGCGGGTGCACTCGCTGAACCGCCCCAACATGGTCAGCGTCGGCACCATCGTGTGGCTGTCGAGCGAGCTGATGTTCTTCGCCGGTCTGTTCGCGATGTTCTTCACGGTGAAGGCCCAGCACGACGGGCCATGGCCACCGGACAACGTGGTCACCGGGGAACCCATCCACCTCGACATACCCTATGCGTTGGTGATCACGATCGTCCTGGTGGCGTCGTCGTTCACCTGCCAGTGGGGAGTGTTCAAGGCCGAGCAAGGTGATGTATTCGGGTTAAGACTCTGGTACTCGATCACGTTCCTGATGGGTTTGTTCTTCGTGCTTGGTGCCGCCAACGAGTACCGCACGCTCATCACCGAAGAACATCTCACCATCCCGTCCCAGGCCTACGGCACGGTGTTCTACCTGCTCACAGGCTTCCACGCGTTGCACGTGAGCGGCGGGCTGATCGCCTTCATCGTCCTCATGATCCGGACCAAACTGAGCAAGTTCACGCCAGCACAAGCTACCGCCGCAATCGTCGTGTCGTACTACTGGCACTTCGTCGACGTGGTATGGATCGGTCTATTCGCCGTCATCTACTTCTTGCCCTAGACCGGGCGCCGGGGGCCGCTACGCCAGCGCCCTTATCCGGCCCGCGCACCCAACGGCCGTACAAGACAAGACAGCAGGGGTAGCCAAGACCGATGACCAGCGCCACACCCGACGCCCAATCGGGCGCGAGCGGATCGATCCCAACCAGGTCATCGGGCCCGGGAGGGCAGCCGGGACGTCGAAGGGCTATGCGCCGCCGAATATCACGGATACTCGCGCTCGGCGTGGCGTTGCTGGCTGCCGGCGGGCTGTATGTGGTGTTCGCGCCGCAGCCGCAGACGGCGCACGCTCAGGCTGATCCTGCACTGGTGCGCCAAGGCGAGCAGCTCTACAACAACGCCTGCATCACCTGCCACGGCGTAAACCTGCAGGGTGTCGGGGGCCGCGGACCGAGTCTGATCGGGGTCGGCGAGGCCGCGGTGTACTTCCAGGTCTCCACCGGACGGATGCCTGCGTCCCGCCAGGAAGCGCAGATCGCCGAGAAACCGGTCAGGTTCAGCCCGCAGGAGATCGACGCACTAGGTGCCTTCGTGCAGGCCAACGGCGGTGGTCCGGAGGTGCCCAAGGGCGATCTCGGAGGCGGTGACACGGCCCGCGGAGGCGACTTGTTCCGGCTCAACTGCGCGTCGTGCCACCAGTTCACCGGACGCGGTATCTCACTGTCCTCCGGCAAGTACGCACCGGCGATCAAGGACGTGAATCCCCAGCAGATCTATACCGCCATGATCAGCGGACCGCAGAGCATGCCCCGGTTCTCCGACCGGCAGCTCACCCCTGAGGAGAAGCGCGACGTCATCGCCTACGTGGAGTCCATCACCGAGGAGCGCAACAATCCGGGTGGCTACTCCCTCGGTGGCTACGGGCCGGTCTCAGAGGGTCTGATCGCGTGGATCGTCGGGATCGCGGCGCTGGTGGGTGTGACGCTGTGGATCGGAGCGAAGGGATGAGCGGCCAACGCGAACCTACCGGCGGGCCACAGCTGCCGAGTGACGCCGAGCTATCCACGGCGAGCCGCGACGAGCTGGTCACACTGGGTACCGCGCTGGACGGGGTGACCATCGAGCACCGCGAGGATCCGTTCCCGGTGCCGGGTACCCGTGCGGAGAAGCGCACTGAACGGGCCGTTGCGCGCTGGTTTTTCATCGCGGCACTGGCCGGGCTGGGGTTCCTCGCCGCCTACCTGTTCTGGCCTTTCCAATATGCTCCGCCCAGCAGCCCAGGCAGCGGGCATCTGCGTTACCAGCTCTACACGCCGATCATCGGGGTGCTCCTCGGGTTGGCGGTATTCGCCGTTGGGGCCGGGACGATCTCCTTCGCCAAAAACCTGCTACCGCATGAGATGGCGGTGCAGGAACGCCACATGGGTGGGTCCTCGGAAGTCGACCGGGCAACGGTGAGCGCGATCCTGGTCGACTCCGGGGTCAGCAGCGGTATCGCACGGCGATCACTGATCAAGCGAGCGGCCGGGATCGGCGGATTGGTACTCGGCGCCGGGCTGGGGGTTTTCGCCTTAGGCGGGCTGGTGCGCAACCCGTGGAAGGGCGGGGACAAGGCCGCGCTGTGGGTGACGCCCTGGCAGTCGGACAACGGTGAACCGGTGTTCCTGCGCTATGACTCCGAACAAATTACCCTGGCACGACCCGAAGACCTCGCCGCCGGCAGCATCGCGACCGTCTTCCCGTACAAGCGTTCCTGGACAGAGGAGGAGGCGCACCATGCGCTGCGGGCGTCCGACAGCCCGGTCATGCTCATCCGGTTGCACCCCGAGCAAGCAGCGCAGGTGATCCAGCGCAAGGGCCAGGTCAACTTCCACTACGGCGACTTCTACGCATACTCGAAGATCTGCACCCATTTGGGCTGCCCCGCTTCGCTCTACGAATCCCAGACCGCGCGGCTGCTGTGCCCCTGCCATCAGTCCCAGTTCAACATGTTGGAGTACGCAAAGCCGATCTTCGGTCCGGCTACCAGGGCCTTGCCTCAGCTGCATATCGACGTGAACGATGAGGGATACTTCTACGCCAAGGGCGACTTCATCGAGCCCATAGGACCAGCGTTCTGGGAACGGAGGTCGTGAGCACGATGTCCTCAACGTCTGGGCCTACCACTTCGGCCAACTCCGGTGGGCTCACCGCCCGGGCGGGCAAGGCAGCCGACGAGCTGGATCAGCGGTTTCACCTGGCCGCCGGCATGCGCCGGCAGATCAACAAGGTCTTCCCGACGCACTGGTCGTTCATGCTCGGTGAGATCGCGCTGAACACCTTCATCGTGCTGCTGCTGTCCGGGACGTACCTGACCCTGTTCTTTGACCCCTCCATGGAGGATGTCAAGTACAACGGCGTCTACCAGAACCTGCGCGGGATCGAGATGTCCCGGGCGTACGCCTCGACCTTGGAGCTTTCCTTCGACGTCCGTGGTGGACTGTTCATCCGGCAGGTGCACCACTGGGCAGCGCTGCTGTTCGTCGCGGCCATCGTCGCCCATATGTTCCGCACGTTCTTCACCGGCGCGTTCCGCAAACCGCGAGAGACGAACTGGTCGATCGGCATAGCCATCGCGATCCTGGCCGGGCTCGAAGGCCTGACCGGTTATTCGCTGCCTGATGACCTGCTCTCCGGGACAGGGCTGCGAATCATCTCGGCGATTACGATGTCTCCCCCGATCATCGGCACGTGGGCGCAATGGGCGATCTTTGGCGGTGAGTTCCCCGGCACGCTGATCATTCCCCGGTTCTTCATCGTCCACGTGCTGCTCATCCCCGGCATCCTGGTCGCGCTGATCGCGGTGCATCTCGGGCTGGTCTGGTACCAGAAGCACACTCAGTTCCCCGGACCTGGGCGTACCGAACGCAATGTGGTCGGGGTCCGTATCCTGCCGACCTTCGCGACGAAGGCCGGCGGCTTTGCCATGACGAACATCGGTGTGATCTGCATCATGGCGGGGCTGTTCCAGATCAACCCGATCTGGAACTTCGGGCCCTACAACCCTGCCCAGGTCTCGGCCGCCTCGCAGCCCGACTGGTACGTCGGTTGGCTCGACGGCTCCACCCGGCTATGGCCGGCGTGGGAGATCTACCTGGGCAACTACATGATTCCCGCGTCGTTCTGGCCGACGATGGTGATCCCGGGCATTATGTTCGCCTTGGCCTCGGCGTACCCGGCGATCGAGCGGAAGCTGACCAAGGACAACGCCTCGCACAACCTGCTGCAGCGACCCAGGGATGTTCCGGTGCGAACCGCCTTGGGCATGATGGCGATCTCGTTCATGTTCGTGCTGCTGCTCTCCGGTGGCAACGACGTCATCGCCTACACGTTCGACATCTCGCTGAACGCCACCACCTGGGCGGGGCGCATCGGCATGCTCTTGCTGCCACCGATCGCCTACTACTTCACCTACCGGATATGCCTTGGTCTACAACGCGCTGACCGGTCGATTCTCGAGCACGGGATCGAGACGGGCATCATCAAGCGGCTGCCCCATGGTGAGTTCATCGAGGTACACCAGCCCCTTGGTGGCGTCGACGACCACGGCCACCCCATCCCCCTGGAATACCAGGGCGCGCGGGTGCCCAAGCGGATGAATCAGCTGGGTTCCGCGGGGTCACCACTCCCCGGATCAATATTCCGCCCGGATCCCTCGGACCAGACCAGGGCGCTGGAACAGGCCCGCCACGCGGGAAATGGCGACGGGATCAGCACCAACGGTTCGGACCGGAGAAGGTTGGCGGGTCGGCCACAACAACCGAGCGACTGACCAACCCCGTCGACTATGGCGCCCGAGCCCAGAAATCATCTGCGGCTGGCACGCCCCCACGAGGCCTAGCGGTCGATCGCGGGCGACAACCCGCTGGCCGGTGAGCTGCGCGACGTCGAGGCGGTAACGGGGCAGATGCGCCGCTACGCCGACCTCAGCGCCGGCACGCTGCGCCTCGAGACGTCGATCATGGCGTCGGGCACCCATGCGGTCGCCGTTCACCGCGCGACCGCCACAGTCGCCGACGTGCACTACGACGCCCACGAGGTCGACGTCTTCCACATTCACGACGGGACTGATTACCGAGTTCTGGTCCTTCTCCGAAGGCCAGGAGGCGACGGACCGGATATGGCGTACTGCCGTGGTCTCACGCGCACAACGCTGAACTGCTCACTCCGGCTTCGGACCGATGTGGTACTCGAAGACCAGCCCGGCGACTGTGCCGATCACGAGCAGGATGCCAATCGCAACCATCCACCACTGGTCGAGAGCAAGTGCATAACCCAGCACGCTCGCCGCAAGCGCCATCCCGAACGGCCAGTAGCTGCCCGGCGAGAAGAAACCCAGTTCACCGGCACCATCAGAGATCTCGGCCTCGGTGTCGTCCTCAGGGCGCATCCGGACTCGGCGAGAGACGAACCGGAAGTAGGTGCCGACGATGAGGGTCAGCCCACCAGTCAAAGTGATCGCTACCGACCCGACCGCTTCACCATGCGACCACAGTCCATAGATCGCCGCGGAGATGAAGAAAAACGCTGTGAGAATCTCGAAGATCCGCGCCTCGACCCTCATGGTGCTGCCTCACTCTCGAGCCTGCCCAAAGACCGTCTCATGCTGAAGGTTAGTGACCTCCCCGCGCCTGGCGGATTTCACGGGCCGTCCGATCTGTGTCGAACGGTGAGGTGGTCACCGCCTCAGGAGCGCACAGCTCGCCGCAGTTCAGCTGTGCCAACGCTTCACCGGCGGTGTATGCGCGATGGGTCTGCGGGTTGGTCTGAGCCCGCAACGCCAGATAACGGTCGAACAGTTCCGGGGACAGTGCTCGCATCTCGAAGTTCATCATCGAGTGGTAGGTACCGCACAACTCTGCGCAGCGACCGACGAACGCTCCCTGGCGCTGCACCGTGGTCTGGAACACGTTGTCGGTATCGTTTTTCTCCGGGTACGGGAAAACGTCTCGCTTGAACAGAAAATCGGGGATGTAGAACGAGTGCAAGACGTCCGTGGACTCGATGCGATACTCGACCACCCGATCGGTCGGCACCACCAGCAGCGGGATGGTGGTGGACGAGCCGACAGTCGACATGGGTTCGCCGTCGTCGGTCCGTCGTACCTGGTAGGAGCCATTTTTACCGGGTTGATCCTGTAGGTACTGGAACTCCCAGTTCCACTGGAAACCGATCACCCGTACCCGCAGGTCGGGATTATCGACCTTCGCGTTGACGAAGTTCTGCGCGGTTACGGTGTAGTAGAAAAGCACCGCTACGATAATGAACGGTATGACCGTATAGATGATCTCCAGCGGCAGGTTGTACTGGAACTGCCGGGGCATCTCGTCGGACCGTTTACGGTGCCGGGCTACCGTCCACATGATCAGTCCCGCGACGACCGCACCGACGGCCAACGCGGCCAACGTCGCCCAGACCCACAGTGAGCGCATGCGCTCGGCCTGCGGAGTAACCCCCTCCGGCCAGCCGAAAGACATGGCCTGATATACCGAGCACCCTGTGGAGACCAAGGCGACCATTCCGGCCAACCCGGCTACTTTCAGCAGCTGCACCGCACGAGAACGGACCACGCCGATCACGCCTGTTCCTCTCCTCGTTGACCCGACGCGCTCGTTCACCGACGCGGCCAGCCAGCCCACCACACTTGAGCCTAACCGAGCGCTACGGGCGCAGCTCGCCCGGGGCGCGAGTGACCCGATACGCCTGGGGTCATACTGAGCCGCCACGGGTTTGCGGCAACTGGTCTAGCGGCAAGATTGGCCGCTGATGGGAGGGCAAGCGGGTGTGCGGGTTGCTGGGGCTACTGACCGCGCAGCAGGACGCGGCACTGCGGGCGTCAGACGTCACCGCGGCGCTGCGCTGCCAGCGGCATCGCGGACCCGACGAGACGGGCACCTGGCACGACGCTGATGTGGTGCTCGGTTTCAACCGGCTGTCCATCATCGACCTCGAGCACTCCCATCAGCCGCTGCGCTGGGGCCCGCCGGAGGCCCCGGAGCGCTACACGATCCTGTTCAACGGGGAGATCTACAACTACCTCGAGCTCCGCGAACAACTGCGAGGCGAACCCTACGAGGCGAACTTCCGCACAGCGGGCGACACCGAGGTGGTCCTTGCGGCCTACCACCATTTCGGGTCCGCTGCCGTGCAGCGGCTTCGGGGCATGTTCGCGTTCGTCATCTGGGATTCGCAGCGCCGGGTCGTGTTCGGCGCACGTGACCCTTTCGGCATCAAGCCGCTATTCAGCTGCGCGGGGCCGGGTGGGGTGGCGTTCGCCAGCGAGAAGAAGAGCTTGCTCGAGCTGGCGCCGTCGCTGGGCGTGTCGACGGCGATTGACCAGCGAGCGCTGCAGCACTACCTGACCTTGCAGTATGTGCCCGAGCCGGCGTCACTGCACACCGGCATCACCCGCATCGAGTCGGGCACGTCGTTCACTGTCTCCCCCGGTGGCGATCTGATCGCGCAGCGGTACTTCCATCCCGATTTTCGACCCCGGCAGCTCGGCTCCGACGCACAGGCGGAGGCGCTGTACGAGGAGATCACCGCGGCGATGCGTGACTCGGTCGCCAAGCACATGCGGGCTGACGTCACCGTCGGCGCTTTCCTGTCCGGCGGAATCGACTCCACGGCCATCGCCGCGCTGGCCCGCGAACACAATCCAGATCTGATCACCTTCACCACGGGTTTCGAGCGGGAGGGCTACTCCGAGGTAGATGTGGCCGCGGAGTCGGCCGCTGCGATCGGCGTCCGGCACGTCATCCGCACCGTCTCGGCCGACGAGCTGGCCGACGCACTACCGCTGATCGTGTGGTACCTCGATGACCCGGTGGCCGACCCCGCACTGGTGCCGCTGTGGTTCATCGCCCGGCAGGCTCGCGAACACGTCAAAGTGGTGCTGTCCGGGGAAGGTGCTGACGAGCTGTTCGGCGGCTATACCATCTACCGGGAACCCCTGTCGCTGGCTGCGTTCGAGAAGGTGCCCGGCGGCCTGCGCCGCACGCTGGGCCGAATCTCCACCCGGATCCCGGAAGGTGTGCGTGGCAAGGACCTGTTACGTCGCGGCGCACTGACTCTGGAGCAGCGCTACTACGGAAACGCGCGGATCTTCCGGGACGATCAGCTCCGTGAGGTGCTGCGTGGATATGACCCGGCCGTCTCGCACGTCGATGTCACCGCGGATCCCTACGCCGCTTCCGCCGGCTGGGACCCGGTCGCCCGCATGCAGCACGTGGACCTGTTCACCTGGTTGCGCGGCGACATCCTGGTCAAGGCCGACAAGATGACCATGGCCAATTCACTTGAGCTGCGAGTGCCCTTCCTCGATCCCGAGGTGTTCCGGGTAGCGTCCGCCATCCCGCTACAGGAAAAGATCACGCGCGAGACCACCAAGCACGCACTGCGCCGCGCGCTGCGCGACATTGTGCCCGCGCACGTACTGAACCGGCCCAAGTTGGGCTTTCCCGTGCCGATCCGGCACTGGCTGCGCAAGGACCTGCATGACTGGGCCCGCGGGATCGTCGAGGATTCCGGCACTGCGGATTTTCTCGACACTGACGCGGTCCACCGGATGCTCGACGAGCACCGGGCAGGCCCGCGCGACTACAGCAGACGGATCTGGGCAGTGCTGGTGTTCATGTTGTGGCACGGCATCTTCGTCGAGCAGCGGATCAGCCCAGCGGTGCCCGAACCGCGCTATCCCGTCCAGGTATAGCCGGGCACGAACCGCCTTGCGAGGGTTCTAGTTGAACGAGTCCCCGCAAGCGCAGGAACCGCCTGCATTGGGGTTGTCGATCGTGAAACCCTGCTTTTCGATGGTGTCCACGAAATCGATCACGGCACCTTGCAGGTAAGGCACGCTCATCCGGTCGACCACCACACCGAGGCCGTTGAAGTCCCGCATAGTGTCGCCGTCGAGGGTCCGCTCGTCGAAGAACAACTGGTAGCGCAGCCCAGCACAACCACCTGGTTGCACGGCGATGCGCAAGTGCATGTCGCTCCGGCCTTCCTGGTCGAGCAACGCCTTCGCCTTGGCGGCGGCGGCGTCGGTGAGCTCGACACCGTGCGTAGGCACCTCGGTGCCGACGACGTTCTCGACGGTCATGACTCTCCCCTGGGATCTGTGCTGGGCACGGACGACTGAATCTACTGTACGCGAACGCCCGCGACTGGCGGGTGATTCCGCGCCTCCCATCGTGGCATATCGACCTGGCCGAAGAACTCACCCATCCGCCCGGCTCGGCCCATTGCCTCTAGGCTGGAGGTGTGAGGTTTCTGCGCGGCAACGCCGGCTCCGGTGCCACCGAGCCCGAGCCGGAGCCGGCCGTGGAGGCGACCCCGCCCACCCGCACCGTCGGCAAGGGCCGACCCACCCCGACCCGCCGGGAAGCGGAGGGGCGCAAGCGCGGCCCCGCTCCGCCACCGCCCCGAACCCAGCGGGAAGCCCTGACCCGGATGCGCGGCTCGAAGGAAGAACGCCGCAACGCCGCAACCAAGCGCCGGGAACGGATGCTCGCTGGGGACGAGAAGTACTTGCTGCCTCGCGATCGCGGACCGGTGAAGGCTTACGTGCGCGACCTGGTGGATTCGCGCCGGCACCTCGCCGGTGCCTTCATGCCGCTGGCCCTGCTGGTGATCGTGGTGATCCTGGTGCCGTCGCCGATTGTGCAATCGTATGTGTCGCTGATGTCGATGGTGATGCTCCTGGCGATCATCGTCGAGGGCGTGCTGCTGGGCCGGATCGTCACGCGCCGGGTTCGCGAGCGGTTCCCCAAAGCGTCGGAGTCCTCGGCGAGCCTGGGGTTCTACGCCATGACCAGGGCGACTCAGCTGCGCCGGTTGCGGGTGCCCAAACCTCGCGTCGGCCGCGGTGACCCGATCCCGTAACTACGGTTGCAGGCTCATCGGGCCATACACCACTGACTCTCCGGCCAGCAGACTCACCGCCGCTACCCCACCGTCGAGCAGGGCCTCCCACTCACGGCTGAGCCACTGCTCTGCGTCGTCCTGGTTGTCGAATGTGAGGTCCGGGCCAGTCGCCTGACAGCCGTCGGAATCCAGGTACCGCCACCGCAAGGTCATCATGTGCTCCCGTCTGCTGCTCGGGGCATCCGACGGTAGCGTCTGGCTGATGCGGACGCTGGTCCTCGGCGGTGCCCGCTCGGGCAAGTCGGCGCACGCCGAGGGGTTACTGCGCGAGCCGGCGGTGTGCTACCTGGCTACTGCCCGCCGCAGTCCTGACGACGCTGACTGGGAGGCGCGGATCGCAGCGCATGTGGCCCGCCGGCCGCCAGGTTGGCGCACCGTCGAGCCGGCCGATCTACCCAGCGCGCTACGGACTGCCGGTCAGGACCCGGTCCTGGTTGATGACATCGCCAACTGGCTGACGGGAGAGCTGGACGACGCGGGAGCGTGGGGCGACCGGGATGCGGTTGCGGCCTGCCGCACTCGGTGCGCTGAGCTGGTGTCGGCGGTGGCATCGTGTCCGGCCAGGCTGGTGATCGTCAGCGCCGAGGTCGGCCTCGGCGTGGTACCGGCGACCCACGCGGGGCGACTGTTCCGCGACGAGCTGGGCGCACTCAACGCACAGCTCGCCGCGGTGTGCGAGGAGGTTGTGCTGCTGGTGGCGGGCCTGACGATCAGGCTGCGCTGACCGCATCGCCCGGCGCCACGAGTCATCCGGGTGCGACGAAGATGAGTCAGGCGATGGACACCGAGCACCAGGAGAGCCGCGTGAACTTCCCGACGATCACTCCACCCGACCAGCAAGCCCACCGGCAGGCGGTCGCTCGCCATGAGCAGCTGACCAAACCAGCCGGTTCCCTTGGGCGGCTGGAGGAACTCGGTGTGTGGGCAACCGCCTGCCAGGGCGTCTGCCCACCACACGCGTTCGTCCGCCCGCAGGTCGTGGTCTTCGCCGCCGATCACGGCGTTGCCGCACATGGCGTGTCCGCCTATCCCAGTGCGGTCACCCAACAGATGGTGGCCAATTTTCTCAGCGGTGGAGCGGCGGTGAACGTGCTCGCCGCGGCGGCCGGGGCAACGGTGCGGGTGGTCGATGTGGCCGTGGACTGCGATGCCGCCACCGTTGGCACGCAGCCACTGGTCACCAAGCACAAAGTTCGCCGCGGCAGCGGCGCAATCCACCTGCAGGACGCGCTGACCGACGTGGAAGTCGCCCAGGCGCTAAGTACCGGAGTGGCGATCGCCGACGAGGAGATCGATCGTGGCGCCGACCTGCTCATCGCCGGTGACATGGGCATCGGCAACACCACACCCGCCGCGGTGCTGATCGCCGCGCTCACCGGAGCAGAACCGGTTGCGGTCGTGGGACGTGGCACCGGCATCGACGACGCCGGCTGGATGCGCAAGGCCGCCGCGATCCGCGACGCGTTGCGCCGGGCTCGGCCGCTCGTGAGTGACGCCGTCGCACTGGTGCGCACGGCCGGCGGTGCCGATATCGCGGCGATGGCCGCCTTCCTGGCCCAGGCCGCGGTCCGGCGCACCCCAGTGATCCTCGACGGGGTTGTGACCGGGTCGGCAGCGATGCTCGCCGAGGAACTCGCGCCCGGCGCGCGGCAATGGTGGGTGGCCGGGCATCGCTCGGTGGAACCCGCGCACACCTTGGCCCTGCAGCACCTCGAGCTGGTACCCATCCTCGAGTTAGGGATGCGGCTGGGCGAGGGCTCCGGGGCGGTGGCCGCACTGCCGCTGGTGCAGATGGCCGTCCGAGTGCTCGCCGAGATGGCGACTTTCGCCGATGCCGGCGTGTCCGGACCAGTAGTTGCTCCGCTACCGACCTCGTGAGCCCTGCGCTGCGGCTGGCGGTGTCCTGGCTGACGGTCCTGCCGGTCAGGACGCCCGTCGACGTGGATCGAGATACCGCCCGCCGGGCGTTGTACTGGGCGCCCGTAATCGGCGCCGGATTGGGTTTACTGGCCGTCGGCGTACTCGCCGCGTTGCACACCTTAGGCGCGCCGGCGCTGCTCAACGGCCTAATTGTGGTCGCCACGCTGGCTGGCTGCACCCGCGCCATGCACCTCGACGGGCTCGCCGACACCGCCGACGGGCTGGGCTGTTACGGGCGGGCGCAGCGGGCGCTGGATGTGATGCGGGATGGCTCGTGCGGGCCGTTCGGGGTTATCGCTTTGGTGCTGACGCTGGCCACGCAGGCCGCTGCACTGGGCACCCTTGCCGAGACCGGCCGGCTGATCGCGGTGGTGCTGGCGGTGATCGCGGGACGGGCCTCCTTTAGCTGGTGCGCCCGCCGGGGAGTGCCAGCCGCCCGGCCCGCCGGCTTGGGGGCGCTGGTGGCAGATAGCCAGCCCGTCGCAGTACCCGTGGCCTGGTGGAGCATCCTGCTGGCCGGGGGCCTACTGGCAGTGCCCGGCCGCCGGTGGCAAGGCACGCTAGCGGTCGCACTGGCCGCCCTGGCCGTTATCGCCCTTTCCGCCCACACCCGCCGCCGCTTAGGTGGCGTCACCGGCGACGTCTTAGGCGCCACCAGCGAGTTGACCACTACCGTCATCCTCGCCGTCTGCGCCATCGCCTGATCCCCGCCCCAACCCCCACCCCCCAACCCCCACCCCCCAACCCCAACCAACAACCCCAACCAACAACCCCGATATGGAGACATAACGGGCTCCGGGACGCCCGCAAAAGCCCGATATGTCTCCATATCGGGTTGGGGCGGGGGGTGGGGCGGGGGGGTGGGGCGGGGGTCAGGTGAGGGGGGTCATCCAGTGGTGGGGGTCGGGTGCGGCGCCGCGCTGGATGGCGGTGAGGGACGCTCGGAGCCGGGCGGTGATGGGGCCGGATGCGCCGGTACCGATGGTGAACTCGCCACCGGAGTAGGCCACCCGGCCGACTGGCGTGATCACCGCTGCGGTACCGCAGGCGAAGACCTCCGAGATATCCCCGGTCTGAACACCTTTCTCCCACTCCTCGGTGGAGATCCGCCGTTCTTCCACGCTCAGCCCGTGATCCCGGGCCAGAGTGAGCAAGGAGTCGCGGGTGATGCCCGGCAGCAGTGCACCGGTGAGCTCAGGAGTCACCAGCCGGGCTTTCGGTCCCTCGCCGAAGACGAAGTAGAGGTTCATCCCGCCCATTTCCTCCACCCACCGTCGCTCGACCGCATCTAGCCAGACCACCTGGTCGCAGCCCTTTTCAGCGGCTTGCTGCTGGGCCAGCAGCGAGGCGGCGTAGTTGCCGGCGAACTTGGCAGCACCGGTACCTCCCGGCGCTGCTCGGACGTACTCGCTGCACAGCCACACACTGACCGGTTGTAGCCCGTCGCGGAAGTACGGACCTGCCGGGGAAGCGATGAGCAGGTACCGGTAGGTCATGGCGGGACGCACGCCGAGACCGACTTCCGTGGCGAACAACATCGGCCGCAGGTATAGGGAATCCTCCCCACCGGCGGCGGGCACCCAGCCGAGGTCGGCGCGCACCAGCTCACGCAGTGAACCGAGGAACAACTCGTCAGGCAACTCCGGCATGGCTATCCGGCGGGCCGAGACACGCAGCCGGGCGGCGTTGGCCAGCGGGCGGAAGGACGACACTGTGCCATCTGGCTGCCGGTACGCTTTGAGACCTTCGAAGACCGCCTGCCCGTAGTGCAGCACCATGCTGGCGGGGTCCATCACCAGTTGCCGGTACGGGCCGATCTGGGCGTCATGCCAACCATGGCCCGCTGTCCAGGAGATCTCCACCATGTGGTCGGTGAAGTACCGGCCGAAGCCGGGCGCGACCAGGATCTCCGCTCGCCGTTGCGGCGGCACCGGAGACGGGTGGGGCAGCCGGGTGAAGGGTGGCGCGGCGGTCATGAGCAGCACGGTATCCCGTCAAGTACAGAAATGGTAGGACGTCCCACTACTTTATCCTGCACCATGCTGGCTCACGTGTCCGAGCCGCGAACCCCGATCCGGATCACCCGTACCCGCCTGGCCGATGGTCGTGCGTTGACCTACTACGACGATCGCGAGCCCTATGCATCCGGTGCGGCCACCCGAGCCCTCCACGACCGTCGCGACCTGCTCCCCGAGCAGGCTCAACCCACGATGCGCCGCGACGTGCTCACCGGTGAGTGGGTCATCCTCGCCCCGCACCGGATGGGCCGCACCCACCTACCCCCGGCGGCACGTTGCCCGCTGTGCCCCAGCCGGCCCGGCGCGGTGACCGAGATCCCGGCCGACGACTACGACGTGGTGGTGTTCGACAACCGGTTTCCCTCCCTCGTCGCGGCCGGGACTCCGGTGCCGGACTTCGTCGACGGGGATCCACTGTGGCCGAAGCAGCCCGCAATCGGTCGCAGCGAGGTGGTCTGCTTCACCAGCGCGCACGGCGCCTCGTTCGCCCAGCTCACCCCGCGCCGGGCCGCGACGGTGATCGAGGCGTGGGCCGACCGTACCCGCGCACTGTCTGCGATGAGCCAGACCAGGCAGGTGTTCTGCTTCGAAAATCGTGGCGCGGAGATCGGGGTGACGCTGCACCATCCGCACGGCCAGATCTACGCCTACCCGTTCGTGGCCCCGCGCACCGAGCAGCTGCTGACCCGGGCGGCGGCGCACCGCCAGAGCACGGGCCACGACCTGCTGTCGGACGTGCTCGCCGCTGAGCTGAGGGCGGGCACCCGGGTGGTGCACCGGGGCGCGGCGTGGACGGCGTATGTGCCCGCCGCCGCCCGGTGGCCGGTGGAAATGCACCTGTTGCCGCACCGGGCGGTACCGGATCTCGCGGGCCTGGATGACGCAGAGCGCGTGGAACTCGCCACGCTCTACCCGGCGCTGCTACGGCGGGTGGATGACTTCTTCGCCGACCAGGGCGACCATGGGCCGGTGCCTTATGTCGCGGGCTGGCATCAGGCCCCGATCGGTGCTGGGCGGGACCTGACCCGGCTGCATCTGCAAGTGTTCTCGGTGCGCCGGGCCGCCGGAAAACTCAAGTACCTCGCCGGGTCGGAGTCCGGGATGGGCGTCTGGCTCAACGACACGACCCCCGAGCGAATCGCGGGCAGGCTGCGGGAGCTGGCATGACCACCCCGCTGCGGGTCGCGTTCTGTGACGCATTCGGCCGGGAGCCGCAAGGTCTGTGGGCGGCCCCTGGCCGGCTGAACCTCATCGGTGAGCATGTGGACTACGCAAGCGGGCTGTGCTTACCGCTAGCGCTGCCGCAGCGCACCGTGGTGGCCGCGGCGACCCGCGACGACGGCCGGTTGCGGCTGCGTTCATGGCACCGGGATGCGCAGCCATGGGACGGTGCGCTCAGCACGGTAGGTCCCGGTCATCCGCCGGGCTGGGCGGCCTACCCAGCGGGCGTGATGTGGGCGCTCGGTCATCCGGCCGGCGGTGTTGACCTGCTCGTCGGCGAGTCGGTGCCGGTAGGAGCCGGGCTGGCCTCTTCCGCCGCCCTGGAGTGCGCCGTCGCGCTGGCCGTCGACGAGCTGTGCGGGCTCGGGCTCGCCGCGACCGCCGCGGGCCGCGCGCGACTCGCCGCGGCGTGCCGCCGCGCCGAAAACGAGATCGTCGGCGCGCCGACTGGGGGGATGGACCAACTCGCCGCACTGTGCTGCACCGCGGAGCATGCGTTGCTGCTGGACTGCCGCAGTCAGACGATGCGCCAGCTGCCGCTGGAGCTCGCCGCCGCGGGACTGAACCTGCTCGTGGTCGACACCGGGGCAGCGCACCGGAATGTCGACGGCCAATATGCCGAGCGCCGGCGCAGCGCCGAGTTGGCCGCGGCCGCACTGGGCGTCGCCACCTTGCGGGAAGCCCCGCAGCACCTCGTGGAGCAGATCGCCGATCCGTTGCTGCGCAGGCGCGCACGACATGTGGTCAGCGAGATCGCCCGGGTGCAGACCGCCGTGGCGTTGCTGGAATCCGGCCGGATAGCCGAGATCGGGCCGCTGCTGAACGCTTCGCACACCTCGTTGCGAGACGACCTGGAAGTCTCCAGCCGAGAGCTGGACTGCGTGGTCGACGCTGCCCTCGCGGCGGGGGCCCTGGGTGCGCGGATGACCGGCGGCGGGTTCGGTGGCTCGGCTCTGGTCCTGGTCGAGCAGACCGCCACCGCGGCGGTGACCCGCGCCATCGCCGGTTATAACTGCGTAGCAGTGTTATAGCACCGAATGGTTATCGCACGGGATGCCACTCACGAGCGCACGTGAGAGCTCACGAACGGAGGTTTGACGACCTCGCAGGGCAACGGCCGGCCACGGACGTCGACCTCGACGCCTGAGCCGGTGCGGACCGTGCGGTCCAGCAGCGCCAGCGCGATACCGGTGCGCAGCGTCGGGGAAAAAGTCCCCGAGGTGGTCTCCCCCAGGAGCCCACCAGCCGCAGACCGTACCGCCATGTGTGGCCGCGGCACCCCACGCATGGTGGCGCGCAGCCCGCGCAGCCGCCGCGATGGACCGCTGTCACGTTCGGCGAGCAGCGCCTCCCGTCCCCAGAAGCCCGGCTTGTCCCAGCCGACCGCCCAGGACAGACCACCTTGCAGCGGGGTGATGTCCGGACTGATGTCCTGGCCGTGCAAGGGGTAACCCATCTCGGTGCGCAAGGTATCCCGGGCGCCGAGCCCGCACGCCCGGCCGCCGAGCCGATCCGCGGCGCCAAGCAGCGCCTCCCACAGAACCGGCGCGTAGTCGCAGGCCGGGAACAGTTCGTAGCCGCGCTCGCCGGTGTAGCCGGTACGACCTATCCGCACCGGCGCGCCGGCATGCTCGGCATCGACGAAGCTGAGGTAGTCCAGACCGGCCACTGCCAGTCCCACAGCGTCGAGTAGCTCGGCGGAGCGGGGTCCCTGCACGGCGAGCACCGCGTACTGATCATGCACGTCGGTCACTGTGATCGTCGGCGGCGCCGCAGCCACCAGCCGGCCCGCGACCGCCGCCGCATTTGCTGCATTCGGTACGCAGAACACCTCGTCGACACCGACGACGTAGGCGATCAGATCGTCCACCACCCCGCCGTCTTCGGTGCAACACAGGGTGTACTGGACCTGTCCTGGTTCGATTTTGGCCAGATCAGCGGTGAAGCATGAGTTGACGAAGTCCGCTGCCCCTGGGCCAGCGATGACGACCTTGCCGAGATGCGAGACGTCGAACACCCCGACTGCTTCGCGCACCGCGGTGTGTTCTGCGACGACACCCCCGCCGGGATAGCTGATCGGCATTTCCCACCCGCCGAACGCACCCAGGGTGGCGCCGGCCTGAACGTGTGCGGCGTGCAGGGGTCCGCGGTGCAGGACGGGACTCACGGTTATGGAACGCTACCTTTCAGGGCAGTTCTCACTGCATCCGCCCAACGTATCCCGATCCGCCAGATCAGCGAGGAGATCACCGTGACCACCCCGACGCTGCGCCTCACCGATGCCTCGGTGGCCACCGCGACCGTCGATGCCCTCGTGGTGGGGACCGTGTGCGGCGAAGGAGGTCCGCAGCTTCTTCCGGGTAACGAGGAGGTCGACGCAGCGTTCGACGGAGCGCTCACCGACCTGCTGGTGGTGCTTGGCGCAAAAGGCAAAGCCGACGAGGTGATCAAGGTGCCCACCCGTGGAGCCATCAGTGCTCCGCTGCTGGTGGCCACTGGGCTGGGCGAGCTCGACGGCCAACCCAGCAACGAGCAGGTACGCCGCGCCGCTGGGGCCGCCTCCCGGGCGCTGTCAGGCACCAGTCGAGCGATCACGACGCTGTCCCGGATCGACCTGGCCGCCGCTGCGGAAGGCGCTGCACTGGGTTGCTACGCCTTCACCGAATACCGTTCCCGCAACGGTGACCGGCCGCTGGCACAAATGGATCTGTCGGTGCCCTCGGCCCGCGACGCAGCGGCGAACCAGAGCCTCGCCAGGGCTGCTGTGATAGCCGAGTCGGTGGTGGCCGCACGCGACCTGGTGAACACCCCACCCAATGACCTGTATCCCGCCTCATTCGCTGATCGCGCGGTGAGCCTTGCCGAGGCCGCCGGGCTACACACCGAGGTACTCGACGAGAAAGACCTGCTACGCGAGGGTTACGGCGGCATCCTCGGCGTCGGCGGGGGATCATCACGCCCGCCACGGCTGGTCCGGCTGCATCACGCTCCCGCCGCGCCGAAGGCGAAGGTAGCGCTGGTCGGTAAGGGAATCACCTTCGACACCGGCGGCATCTCGATCAAGCCCGCGGCGAAGATGGAAGAGATGACCATGGACATGGCGGGCGCGGCCGCGGTCGTCGTGACCACCGTGCTGGCCGCCCGGCTGGAGCTGCCGGTCGAGGTGATCGCCACCGTGCCGATGGCCGAGAACATGCCCTCGGCCACCGCTTACCGGCCCGGCGATGTCCTGACGATGTACGGCGGAACCACCGTGGAGGTCATCAATACCGACGCCGAGGGACGGCTGATCCTCGCTGACGCACTGGTCCGCGCGGCGCAGGACGGTCCGGACTATCTCATCGACACCGCCACACTGACTGGTGCCCAGATCGTTGCGCTGGGCAAACGAACCCCGGGCATCATGGGCACTCCGGAGTTCCGCGACCGGGTCACCGCGATCTCCCAGCAGGTCGGGGAGAACGGGTGGGCGATGCCGCTGCCCGAGCACCTGCGGTCCGATCTGGACTCCAAGCTCGCTGACATCGCCAACGTGGCAGAACACCGCTGGGGTGGCATGCTCGCCGCCGGGGTGTTCCTATCCGAGTTCGTGCCCGACGGCATCCCCTGGGCGCACCTGGACATCGCGGGGCCCGCCTACAACACCGGCTCACCATGGGGATATACCGGCAAGGGCGGCACCGGGGTACCGGTACGCACCCTGGCCGCAGTCCTCGCCGACATCGCCGAACGCGGTTGAGGCACTACTCGCGCTCGCGCTCGCGCTGGCGAGCGGTGTAGTCGCGCATCCGCTGCGGGTATCCGACAAGGGCGACATCATAGATCGGGATCCTCAGCCGCTTGGCCAGCCGCTGCGCACCATGCGCACCATCGACCCGCCGCCGGGTCCACTCACCATCGTGGGCGACCAGCACGACGGTGGTCTCCGTGACCATGGTGCGGGGCTCGACGAACGCTTCCACTCCGCGCCGCACCGCCGCCCACTGCTCGAGATGGTCGAGGTCGGCGCTGGAGGCGGCGCGCGTGCTCCCGGCCCGCTGCCTACCCAGGAGCCGATCAAACAGACCCAACGAGGCACCTCCTGCGCCGGCGATCCTTCGGCGATCACGCCAGCTCAATGCACTTGCCGGCGCAACCAGTCCGCAATGCGGTGCGATCTCGCCCAGGTCGCAGACGTCCGCGGCGTGGTGACAAGATGGCGGTGGCGCCCGCGGCGCTGGGCCGCATTCCCATGTCCGAGTGCCACGTTACCGACGTCTGCTTGAGGAGCGTCTCAGTGCCAGACACCTCAGTGATCAACCCACCGTCAACCCAGGAGACACCCGCCGACCTGGTGGTTCTCGGCGGCGGCTCGGGCGGTTACGCGTGCGCGCTGCGTGCTGCGCAACTGGGTTTGACCGTCGTGCTGGTGGAGAAGGACAAGCTCGGCGGCACCTGCCTGCACCGCGGCTGCATTCCCACCAAGGCGCTGCTGCAAGCCGCCGAGGTGGCTGACGCCGCTCGCCACGGTCACCAGTTCGGGGTCAAGACCGCGCTTGAGGGCATCGACATGGGAGGCGTCAACAAGTACAAGGACGGCGTCGTCGCCAAGATGTACAAGGGCCTGCAAGGGCTGGTGTCCTCCCGAGGGATCAACTACGTCGAGGGCACCGGACAGTTCATCGCGCCCAACGCCGTCGACGTCGACGGGCAGCGCTACATCGGGCGCAACGTCGTGCTGGCCACCGGCTCCTACGCCAGGTCCCTGCCCGGTCTGGAGATCGGCGGCCGGATCATCACCAGCGATCAGGCGTTGAACCTTGACTACCTACCCGACCGCGTGGTGGTGCTGGGCGGCGGGGTGATCGGCGT
This sequence comes from Pseudonocardiaceae bacterium, assembly GCA_036378735.1. GTDB lineage: Bacteria > Actinomycetota > Actinomycetes > Mycobacteriales > Pseudonocardiaceae. Next base: position 113,844 of record DASUVX010000144.1, read on the forward strand.
CGAGTTCGCCAGCGTGTGGCGCTCCTTCGGCTCCGAGGTCACCGTAGTGGAGGCACTGCCCAGGCTCGTGCCAGCAGAGGACGACTTCTGCTCCAAGCAGCTGGAGCGGGCATTCCGCCGGCGCGGAATCATGTTCAAGACCGCTGCAAGGCTCACCGGCGCAAGCCAGACCGAAGCCGGGGTCACGGTAAGCCTTGAGTCCGGGGAACAGCTCGAGGCCGACCTGCTGCTGGTTGCCGTCGGCCGGGGACCCAACACCGCCGAGGCCGGATATGCCGAGGCCGGGGTGCGGATGGAACGCGGATTTGTGCTCACCGACGATCGCTTGCAAACCAACCTTGCCGGGGTGTACGCGCTGGGAGACATCGTGCCCGGGTTCCAGCTCGCCCACCGAGGGTTCGCCCAGGGCATCTTCCTCGCCGAGGAGATCGCCGGACGCAAGCCCAGCATGATTGATGAGGACGGCATCCCGCGGGTGACGTACTGCGAGCCACAGGTGGCCTCGGTCGGGCTCACCGAGGCGCAGGCCAGGCAGCGTCACGGCGAAATCGAGACGATGACCTATGACCTGGCCGGTAACGGCAAGAGCGTCATCCTGCAGACCCGAGGCGCGATCAAGCTGGTGCGCGCTAAGAACGGTCCGGTGCTCGGAGTGCACATGGTCGGCGACCGCGTCGGCGAGCTGGTCGGCGAGGCCCAGCTGATCGTCAACTGGGATGCTTACCCAGACGACGTGGCGGCGCTGGTGCACGCCCACCCGACACAGACCGAGGCGCTTGGCGAAGCCCACCTCGCCCTGGCGGGTAAGCCACTGCACGCGCACGGCTGAACGACTGCGGCGCAGCCGACAACCAGCGCCCACAAGGACGGAAAGACGACGAGAGTCGAGGCAACAGATGGCGTACTCCGTGGCGATGCCCGCGCTCGGCGAGAGTGTCACCGAGGGAACGGTGACGCGCTGGCTCAAACACGAAGGTGAGACCGTCGAGGTCGACGAACCGTTGGTGGAAGTATCCACCGACAAGGTTGATACCGAGATCCCCTCGCCTGCAGCCGGCGTGCTCGAGCGCATCGTGGTGCCCGAGGACGAAACCGTCGAGGTCGGCGCTGAACTCGCCGTGATCGGTGACGCCTCTGATCCTTCCGCACGCCCTCACACCACGCCCCGTCACGCCGCGCCCACTCCCACCAGTCCCACTGAGGTCGGCGACGGCCGGTCGGCGCAACCTGTGCAGCGGCCGGCGCCCCCGCCGGCCCCGGCGGCCGCGGACTCCAGAAAGCTGGTGACGATGCCGGCGCTCGGTGAGAGCGTCACCGAGGGGACCGTGACTCGATGGCTCAAGCAGGTCGGTGACACCATCGAGGTGGACGAGCCGCTTGTGGAGGTATCCACCGACAAGGTCGACACGGAGATCCCCTCTCCGGTGGCGGGCACGGTGCTGGAGATCGTGGTAGCGCAGGACGAGACGGTCGCTGTCGGCGCCACTCTCGCCGCCGTCGGTGATCGTGAGGCCGGGCCGTTACCAGCACCTACGGATCAGTCTGAGCAATCCGTCCAGCCTCGCCAACCTGCGCCGCCCGAGCGGGAACCGGTATCCGAGAGCAATGAGGACCACAGCGGCGCACCATACGTGACGCCTTTGGTGCGCAAACTCGCGATCGAGCACGGAATTGACCTGTCGACGGTCCAGGGCACCGGGGTCGGTGGCCGGATCCGCAAGCAGGACGTGCTCGCCGCCGTCAACGCACCCGAGCCCGAACCAGTGCCCGAACCGGAGCCCGCGCCAGCACCGAGCATGGCGCAGCCGCAGCCGCCATCCACCACGGCAACGCCGGGGACCATGCCATCGGCGGTGGTGCCGGAACTGCGGGGTAGGACCGAGAAGATGTCGCGGATGCGCAGCGTCATCGCCAAGCGGATGGTGGAGTCGCTCCAGGTCTCTGCGCAGCTGACCACCGTGGTGGAGGCAGACATCACGCGGCTCGCACGGCTGCGTGACCGGATCAAGCGGGACTTCGAGGCCCGCGAGGGTGTCAAGCTGTCATTGCTGCCGTTTTTCGCCCAAGCCACGGTCGAGGCGCTCAAACAGCACCCCAAGGTGAACGCGTCGATCGACACCGACAAGGGCGAAATCACCTACCACAACGCGGAACATGTGGGCATTGCCGTGGACACCGAGCGTGGTTTGCTCGTCCCGGTGATCCACGATGCGGGCGATCTGAGCATCGCCGGACTGGCACGCCGGATCGCCGACCTTGCGGCACGGACCAGGACCAACAAGATCACCCCGGACGAGATGAGCGGCGGCACCTTCACCTTGAGCAACACCGGCTCCCGAGGCGCGCTGTTCGATACCCCGATCATCCTGCAACCGCAGGTCGGGATACTCGGCACCGGCAGCGTGGTCAAGCGACCGGTGGTGCTCTCCGGCGACTCCGACGACGAGGGTGACACCATCGCGATTCGCTCGATCATCTACCTGGCTCTGTCCTACGACCACCGGCTGGTTGACGGGGCCGACGCCGCACGTTTCCTCAACACTGTCAAACAACGCTTGACCGACGGCGCCTTCGAGGCCGGCCTCGGGATGTAGGTCACCAACTCGGCCGTCAGGCATGATCACGCTTTGCCACCAACCTGGGTAGCGACACCTGCTGAAGACCCGGGAGGATCTCTCCATGCGCGTCGTGATCGCGGGGTCATCAGGCCTCATCGGCACTACGCTGGTAGCGCAGCTACGCCAGGCAGGCCATGACGTACTGCGGCTGGTGCGCAGGCCTGCCCGCGCCCCGGACGAGAGGGCCTGGGACCCGCCGGCGGCGACCATGGACGCCGGGACCCTTGACGGCGTCGACGCCGTGGTGAACCTGTGCGGCTCGCCGATGGGTGACCGGCGGTGGTCCGGAGAGGTCAAACAGGCCATCCGCGATAGCCGCATCGTCCCCACCGAAGTACTCGCTGCCGCGGTCGCCGAGCACCGGGTTCCGGTGCTCGTCAACGCCTCCGGGGTGGGCTACTACGGCGACACCGGTGACCGCCAGGTCGATGAGAGCGCGCCCCTGGGTTCGGGATTCATCGCACAGGTCTGCCGTGACTGGGAGAACGCGACGGCGGCCGCCGAACGCGCCGGGGCTCGGGTGGTGCGGGCCCGCACCGGTCTGGTGATCTCCCCGTCCGGCGGGCTGATGGGCCAGCTCAAGCCACTGTTCGCGGTCGGGTTGGGCGGTCGGCTGGGCAGCGGGCGGCAGTACATGCCGTGGATCTCACTGGATGACGAGGCGGGTGCGATCCGCTTCGCGGTGGAAAACGACGAGCTGGCCGGACCGGTCAATCTCAGCGGGCCGGATCCAGTGACCAATGCCGAGTTCACCAGGACCCTGGGCGAGGCGATGCACCGGCCAGCGCCGTTGGTGGTACCGGGCTTCGCGCTGCGCCTGCTTCGGGGCGCTGAACTCGTCGACGAGATGGCGTTGACCGGGCAGCGAGCAGTGCCTGCGGTGCTGAGCAAGTACGGCTACCCCTTCCAGCACCCCACGTTGCCCGCAGCGCTGGCCGCGGCGCTGGAGTGACCGACCGAGAGCGAGCGGGCACCGACGCCCGGCGTAATCTCGGCCTCGTGACCGTCGCCACCCAGTCGTGCCGGGCCACTACAGCGCCGGTTGAGGTTCATTACCTCGGCACTGTTGACTACCACCGTGCCTGGGCGCTGCAGCGAGAGCTGGCAGCCGCCAATGCGGAGGGCACCGGACCCGATGTGCTGCTGCTACTCGAGCACCCCTCGGTGTACACCGCGGGCCGGCGGACGACGGCTGCCGAGCGGCCCAGCGACGGCACGCCGGTGATCGACGTCGATCGCGGCGGTAAGATCACGTGGCACGGGCCGGGGCAGCTCGTCGGCTATCCCTTGCTCAGGCTGGCCGAGCCGTTCGACGTCATCGACTATGTTCGGCGCCTAGAGCAGGCGCTGATCGCCGCGTGCACCAGGTGCGGTGTAGGCGCCGGGCGGATCGCGGGGCGGTCAGGAGTGTGGCTGGCGGCGGACTCCGGCACCGGACGCCCCGAACGCAAGATCGCTGCAATCGGGGTCCGGATCAGCCGGGGTGTGACCACGCACGGCTTCGCGCTCAACTGCCAGCCGGACCTCACCGCCTTCGACCGCATCGTGCCCTGTGGCATCACCGATGCCGGCGTGACATCGCTGACCGCCGAGCTGGGCCGGCCGGTGTCCGTGGCGCAGGTGCTGCCCGACGTGCAGCAGGCCGTCCTCGACGCCATCGACGGCAACCTGCCGGTGAGCGCGTGAGCCGATGGACCGAGGCGTCCGCCTGCAACGAGCACACCGCCCGGCTGCTCTGGGAACGCACCGCGCAGCTGACCGGTGTGGCGCCGGATCCCGCGTAGGGTGGCGTTCGTGAGCACGCCCGCATCCGGGCCAGGCGGCCGCAAGCTGCTTCGTCTGGAGGTCCGCAACAGCCGAACGCCCATCGAGCGCAAACCTCCGTGGATCCGGACCAGGGCCACCATGGGACCGTCGTTTCGCGCGCTCAAGGGACTGGTGCGGCGGGAGGGTCTGCACACCGTCTGCGAGGCGGCGGGCTGCCCCAATATCTACGAATGCTGGGAGGACCGCGAGGCGACCTTCCTGATCGGCGGCGACCAGTGCACCCGGCGCTGCGACTTTTGCCAGATCGACACCGGTCGACCCGCCGCGCTGGACCGCGACGAGCCACGGCGGGTCGCCGAAGCGGTGCAGGCGATGGGGCTGCGCTACGCCACCGTCACCGGGGTGGCCCGCGATGATCTGCCCGACGGCGGCGCCTGGCTGTACGCCGAGACCGTACGGCAGATACATCTCCTGAACCCGGGCACCGGGGTGGAGCTGCTCATCCCGGACTTCAACGGCAGTCCCAAGCTGCTCGGCGAGGTATTCGAGGCGACACCCGAGGTGCTGGCGCACAACTTGGAGACGGTGCCCCGCATCTTCAAGCGGATCCGGCCGGCGTTCCGGTACGAGCGGTCGCTGGACGTCCTACGAGCAGCCCGTGACACGGGACTGATCACAAAGTCGAACCTGATTCTGGGCATGGGTGAGCAACCCGACGAGGTCACCGCCGCGATGGCCGACCTGCACGCCGCGGGATGCGAGCTGCTGACACTCACTCAGTACCTGCGCCCGTCGGCGCGACACCATCCGGTGGCTCGGTGGGTCACCCCCCAAGAGTTCGTCGAGCATGCCCGTGTAGCCGAGCTCATGGGGTTCTCCGGCGTGATGGCCGGACCGCTGGTCCGGTCCTCTTACCGGGCCGGACGGCTGTATGCCGTGGCCGTCGCGCGGCGCGGCGGACCGTTATCCGAGCACCTCGCAAAGTTGGCTGCGGCCGGCCCAGCCGCTCAGGAGGCTAGTCACCTAGTGGCCCGCTGATCCCCCTGATAATCGGACGCTGACCAGGGCGGTCCGCCACGGATAATCCGCACGTATCCTATGAGCCATGCCCGCCAAACCGCCTCCCAAGCCTGCCTCCGGCACTAAGGACAAAGCGGCCGCGAAGGCCGCCCAGCAAGAGCGCCGCGCCGCCGCTAAGCAGCGCCGAGCGCAGGTTCTCGAAGCGTTCAATATCCAGCGCCGGGAGGATAAGGCGCTGCTGCCGTTGATGATCGGCGTTTTGCTGGGGATCACCGCGGTGGTGTTCGGGGCGGGTTTCCTGTTCGGTGAACAATGGTTCGCCCTGCCGCTGGGCGTCATACTCGGCGTACTGGCGGCCATAATGATCTTCGGTCGGCGGGTTCAACGCAATGTCTTCGCCAAGGCCGAAGGCCAGCCGGGCGCCGCGGCATGGGCACTGGAGAATCTGCGCGGTGGGTGGAAGGTCACGCCGGCCGTGGCGGGCACCACGCAATTGGACGCCGTGCACCGGGTCGTTGGGCGCCCCGGAGTGGTGTTGGTGGCAGAGGGTGCCCCGCATCGGCTCAAGCCGCTGCTGGCGCAGGAAAAGAAGCGGGTATCGCGGCTGGTCGGCGACACCCCGATCTACGACGTCACGGTGGGCAACGGGGAAGGCCAGGTGCCGCTGGCCAAACTCCCCCGGCATCTGGCAAAACTCCCCCGCAACATCACTGCCGCGCAGATTGACGGGCTGGAGAGCAAGCTGGCCATACTGAGCACCCGCGCCACCGCGATACCCAAGGGTCCCCTCCCCCAGGGCGCCAAAATGCGCAACTTCCAACGCGCCACCCGCCGCCGCTGACCCCCATCCCGCTCTTATCCCTCACCCCGACATGGAGACATATCGGGGTGGTCCGACGCCTACCGAGCCCGATATGTCTCCATGTCGGGGTCGGTTAGCGGGTTCGGAGCACGATGGTGCCCGCGGCACGGTCGTGCAGCCCGCGGCCGTCGGTGTTGTAGACCACCGGGGGAATGAGCAAGCACAGCAGCACTGTGCGGATCACCGCGGCAGCGAAACCGGCGCGCCGGCCGTCCAGTAGCGCGACCCGGAGACCCGCCACGGCATGCCCTATGGTGCGGCCCGCGACTCCTACCGAGACCACCGTGATGGCGGCGAACAGCACCAGCGCCGAGAACGCCGGGTTTCTGGTGAGCAGTTGGGCAGCCACCGAGCACGGCAGCCAGTCGATGACGATGGCCAGGATCCGGAGACCGAAACCACCCGCGGAGCCTGGTCCGTGCTCGGGCAGGCCGAGTCGCTGACCGGGATAGTCCTGCCCACCAGCGCCGACTGGTGGGTCCTCATCAGGCTGTTCGGGACGGCCGGCCAGCCAGGTTTGGGTCCATCTGCTCACTCGACTAGGTTATGCCGCCGGCAGGCTAGCCTCGCCCATCACCAGCCCTTTAACCTTGGCGAAACATCCGGGTGACGGTGGCGCAACATCGCCCTCTTAGGTTCGCCGCAGCGACGTGACCGATCACGCCGGTCCATAGCACAGCGCACGAAGGAGTGAACGTACAGTGTTCTCCAACCCCGATGAGGTCCTGCGCTTCATCGCCGACGAGGGCGTCGAGTTCGTCGATGTCCGGTTCTGCGACCTGCCGGGCATCATGCAGCACTTCACAGTTCCGGGGGAATACTTCGACGCAGACGTCATCGAGGAGGGTCTGGCCTTCGACGGCTCGTCGGTGCGCGGTTTCCAGTCGATCCACGAGTCGGACATGCAGTTGCTTCCCGACCTCGCCACGGCACGGATCGATCCGTTCCGGGTGCAGAAGACGCTGAACATCAACTTTTTTGTGCACGACCCGCTCACCCGCGAGCCCTACAGCCGCGACCCCCGTAACGTGGCGCGTAAGGCCGAGGAGTTCCTGGCCTCCACCGGCGTTGCCGATACGGCGTACTTCGGTCCCGAGGCCGAGTTCTACTGCTTTGACTCGGTTCGGTTCGACACCACACCCAACAGCGCGTTCCACGAGATCGACTCGGTCGCCGGCTGGTGGAACACCGGCGCTGAGGAGGACGGCCGAAACCAGAGTTACAAGGTCAACTACAAGAGCGGGTACTTCCCGGTGCCGCCGACCGACCATTTCGCCGATCTGCGTAACGCCATGGTGACGAACCTGATCAGGTGCGGCCTCACGATAGAGAAAGCGCACCACGAGGTAGGCACCGCGGGTCAGGCGGAGATCAACTACAGGTACAACACCCTGCTGCACGCAGCCGACGACCACCAGCTCTACAAGTACATCGTGAAGAACACCGCATGGGCGGCCGGGCGGACCGTGACGTTCATGCCCAAGCCACTGTTCGGCGACAACGGGTCCGGAATGCACACCCACCAGTCGCTGTGGCTGGACGGTAGACCGCTGTTCCACGACGAGTCCGGCTACGGCGGGCTGTCCGACATCGGCCGGCACTACATCGGTGGCATTTTGCACCATGCCCCGTCGCTACTGGCCTTCACCAACCCGACGGTGAACTCTTACCACCGCCTGGTGCCGGGGTTCGAAGCGCCGGTGAACCTGGTCTACTCGCAGCGCAATCGCTCGGCCTGCATCCGTATCCCGATCACGGGCAACAATCCGAAGGCCAAGCGCATCGAGTTCAGGTGTCCGGACGCCTCGGGTAACCCCTACCTGTCGTTCTCCGCGATGATGATGGCGGGGCTGGACGGGATCAAGAACGCCTACGAGCCGCCCGCGCCGATCGACAAGGACCTCTACGAGCTGCCCCCCGAGGAGGCCAAGGACGTCGCACAGGTCCCGGCCAGCTTGGGCGCGGTGATCGACCGCCTCGAATCCGATCACGACTACCTGCTCGAAGGTGGCGTCTTCACCCCGGATCTCATCGAGACCTGGATCGCCCTCAAGCGCGAAAACGAGATTGACCCACTACGCCTGCGTCCTCACCCGTTCGAATTCTCCCTCTACTACGACGTCTGATCCGTACGGGCTCTCGAACAATACTGATTTTAAGGGCCCAATAGGCTCCACGCCCTGTGATCATGGAAGAGCAAGCTCTTCTGCTACATGCAGGACGGTGGCCAAAGAAATAATCTTGACCTCCGTCCTGCTTTATTTCTTTGGGTAACCCTGTACTGGCCACAGGGCTGCGGGTCGCTGCAGCCACGGGAGTGACTTGCACGGCCGCGGGGTAGTTTCTGCGCCATGGGTGCATTGAGCTCGCCGGTGTTGCTGGTGCTATTCGTCGCGAGCGCCGGGGTGATCTGGATCGCCGGGGCTCGCCACCATCGGAAGCTAGTGTGTCATAGTTGGCCAAACAACGATGCGGTATTGCCGCATACCGAGATCAACCCACCGGTGTGTTCAGCGACCTTATTTGGTCTGGCTGCTGCTCACCGTGGAGCTGCCTATTTTCCATAAATCCCCGTCAGCGACGAGGCCGTAGCTAGTTCGCTCCTCTACTACCCTGCCGTCTTTGAAGAAATAGTCAATTGTCGCATCCACCACATGGCCTTGTTTCGCGACGACCTCAAAGACCGTGACCCGCTGCACAGGGTTCCAGAAGTCCTGATACCCGGTGAAGCCCCCAGCGTGGCTCTGCTGGTAGTCCGCGGTAAGCCGGTCCCAGGCCGCCGGCAAATCTGCCGGCACCAACGCGTAATAGTCCGTAATCGCCCTCGCCAGCTGCTCCGGCGTGTCCTGCGGACTACCCGGCACGGCGGTGGGCGTTACCGGCGTCGCGCTGCTCAATCCTGGTGGGGCGGGAAGGGCTTGCGGGCTCTGCGAAGGGCCCTCCGAGGTGCTCGTGGGGGCTACCTGTGTAGTGCTGCTTGGTTGTGGTGGAGCGGGAAGGGCTTGCGGGCTCTGCGAAGGGCCGCCCGACGTGGGGGCGTTGGCGCCGGTGGAGTTGCCATGACTGATCAACACGGCTACCAGGACTCCGGCAGCCAGCAGCACGACCGTCATGACACCGGTGAAAAGTTTCCGTCGCCCTGGCCACCCGGGGTGATTGCCCTCCGCCGGCGCTCGGCCTGCTGTGGCGTCTATCCCGGTAGGCCTCACCGGGGTGATCGTTTCCTCCGGCGGAGGCGCCTGGATGAGTGTCTGCTGCGCTCTTGGAACCGGTTCGAAGGATCGGTCATGCGGGGGTGGCGGCGATGCGGGGGAGGACAGCTTTGCCTGGCGCCCCGCAAGGCTGTCGGCCAGTGCATCGCGGGCCTGTTGCATGGTGGGACGTCGTTCGGGATCGCGCTGCAACAGTCGCAACAGCACAGGGGTGAGCGGACCGGACCGTCTGGGCGGAATGATCTCGCCCGAGGCCACCTGGTGCAGCAGGGCAATCGCGTTGGTGTTGACTCCGAACGGCGGCATGCCCTCCAGCGCGGTGTAAAGCGTGGCGCCCAAGGAGAACACGTCCGAGGAGTAGCTGGCACTTTGGCCCTGGGCGACCTCCGGAGCCAGGTAGGCCGGCGTCCCCGCCAGCATCCCCGTCGCGGTCACCGTGACATCACCCACGGCATGGGACACACCAAAGTCGGTGATCTTGACCGTGCCGTCGTCCGCGAGCAGCACGTTGCCCGGCTTGATGTCCCGGTGCACGATGCCTACCTTGTGCGCAGCGGCGAGCGCGGCGGCGATCTGGCTTCCGATGCTGGCAACTTCATCGGGCCGCAGCACACCTTGTGCGGACAGCACCGTTGCCAGGCTGCTGGATCGCAGGTACTCCATCACCAGGCACGGTTGGCCCTCGTGCTCGACCACGTCGTAGACCGCGATCGCGTTCGGGTGCTGCAACCGGGCGGTGATACGCCCCTCCCGCATCGCCCGACGGCCGGCCTCCTCGGCGTCAACCTCGCTCAGCCTCAAGGGCAACAACAACTGCTTGAACGCGACAGTGCGGTGCAGGCGCTCGTCTTGCGCCTGCCACACCACCCCCATCGCCCCGCTGCCCAACCGAGAGACCAGGCGGTAGCGCCCAGCGATCAGCTCGCCCTCATCGCTCACTGCCACCCTCCGGGAAACCGATGCGTGCGTACACGCGTAGTGCAGTGACCATCTCAGCCGACGTCATCCCCGGCGCTGACGCCGTCGCCTCACTGCACCCTACGACGCCCAGAAAAACGGGGCAGATGCTGGAGTCTCCTTGGCCGACCCATCCTTACTGCTTCCCCAGCTCCAGCTCAGGGCGACCGGTTACGTTGGACAGCGTGAACGTACGGTGTGCCGTGGCGCCAGGTCCGCCCGCGCCGATCGTCGCCGACGCCATCCGCGCGGGGGGCGGCGTGGTCGTGGACGTCGCCGATGCCGAAGCACTGGTGTGGATCGATTCCCTCGACGTCTCCGGGCTGAGCGCATTGTTGACGGTGGCGCACAACATACGGTGGGTGCAGTTGCCGTTCGCGGGTATAGACCGCTTCCGTCCGATCATCGACGACCAACTGGTCTGGACGAGCACCAAGGGGGCATACGCCCAACCCGTTGCCGAGCATGCCTTGGCCCTGGGACTCGCCGGGCTGCGTCAGCTGCCGGCCCGGGCCCGTGCACGGGAGTGGGGCGCGCCGTCAGGACGCCAGTTGGCGGGTGGGCGAGTCACCATCGTGGGCGGCGGGGGGATCACCAGAGCCCTGCTCGCGCTGCTGGCGCCGTTCGCGGTGGACGTCACCGTGGTACGCCGCCATCATGAACCTCTCAACGGCGCGGCGCGGGTGGTAGGCACCGACCGGCTGCATGATGCCTTGCCGGGCGCCGACCTCGTCGTGCTCGCCCTTGCCCTCACGCCCGAGACGGTCGGCATCATCGGCGCCCCAGAGCTCGAGCAGATGAACAGTCATGGGTGGCTGGTGAATGTGGCCCGCGGCGCCCACGTCGTCACCGACGACCTCGTCGCTGCCCTGCAGGCGCAGTCGATCGGTGGAGCAGCCCTCGACGTCACCGAACCCGAGCCCCTGCCGACCGGCCACCCGCTGTGGAACCTCGACAACTGCCTGATCACCCCGCACACTGCCAACACGTGGGAGATGGCCGAGCCCCTGTTCGCCGACCGAATCCGGTGCAATGTGGAACGGTTCGCAGCCAGACAGCCACTGCTCGGGCTGGTCAACCCTGCCCTCGGGTACTGACTGACGATGTCGGCAAGTCAGGCAGCCAGTCAGGCGCCGAAAGAGCGTTCCACCACAGCGCGGGCTCGCCGGGTGATGCGGCGGTACTCGTCGAGCACCTCACCGGGGTCATCGTCCGCCGAGCGCCCCAGAGCCCTGGCCACCGCCGCCAGTTCCCGCCCGGAACTGGGCAGCTGATCGACCTGCTTGCCGCGCACCAGGGTGAGCACATTGCGGGTCTTGGTGGCGAGCTGCCACGCCGCCAGCAGGATCTCCGCGTCGGCTTGAGCGAGCAGTCCGGCTTCGGCGGCGGCGCGCAAGGCGGCCGTGGTAGAGGGCGTGCGCAACGCTGGGGCCTCGTGCGCATGCTGTAACTGCAGCAGCTGGATCGTCCACTCCACGTCCGCCAGCCCACCGCGGCCCAGCTTGGTGTGCGTGGTCGGGTCAGCGCCACGGGGTAGTCGCTCGGCATCGACCCGGGCCTTCAGCCGGCGGATCTCGGTGGCCTGGCGGGCGGTCAGCCCGCCCTGGGGGTAGCGCACCGGGTCGATCATCGCGACGAACCGCTCCCCCAGGTCCATGTCGCCGGCCAGTGGCAGCGCTCGCAGTAACGCCTGTGCCTCCCAGATCTGGGCCCACTGGGTGTAGTACGCCCGGTAGGACGACAAGGTACGCACCAATGGACCCAGACGACCTTCCGGACGCAGCCCGGTATCGACGACCAGGGGTGGATCCTGGCTGGGTGAGCCGAGCAGGTTTCGCACCGACTCGGCGACTGACGCGGCGAACCGGACGGCCTCGGTCTCGGCGTCTGCGCCCGACCTGGCCGGCTCGCAGACAAACAGCACGTCGGCGTCGGAACCGTAGCCCAGCTCGGCTCCCCCCAACCGGCCCATCCCGATCACCGCGACCCGGGCCGGCTGGGCATGCCGGCGTTCGATCTCAGCGCGCAATGCGACGTCCAGCGCCGAGGCCAGCACGGCGGTCCATACCGACGACAGCGCCACGCATACCGCATCCAAGTCGACCAATCCGAGCAGATCGGCGCAGGCGATCCGGAACAGCTCGTGGCGGCGCAGCGCCCTGGCGGCCGTCACGGCGGCACCAAGGTCATGGTGCCGGCCGGCGGTGGCCCGCAACGACGTCGCCACCTCTGCCGGGTCGCGGTTGGCCATCTCGGCCGGGTCAGCCAGCAGCTGCAGCGCCTCCGGCGCCCGAACCAGCAGGTCGGCCACCATCCGGGAGGTGCCGAGCAGGGCCATCAGCCGCTGCGCCACGGCACCCTCATCGCGCAGCAACCGCAGGTACCACGGGGTGTCGTCGAGCGCCTCGGACACCCGCCGGTAGGCGGCCAGCCCGCGGTCCGGGTCCGGGGTGTCGGCGAGGAACTCCAGCAGTACCGGCAACAACGTGGATTGGATCGCCGCCCGCCGCGACACCCCGTCGGTGAGCGCCCGCAAATGCGCCAGCGCTCCCTGCGGTGAGGCATAGCCCAGTGCCGCCAGCCGTGCCTTCGCCGAGGACTCAGATAGCCGGTAGGCCTCGGTCGGCACTTTGGCCACAGCCTCCAGCAGCGGCCGGTAGAACAGCTTTTGATGCAGCCGGCGGGCCCGGTGCGACTGCCGGGTGTGCTCGATGCGCAGCACCCCGACCGCATCGTGGCGCCCATCCGGCCGCATCCCGGCCGCACGGGCCAGCCATCGCCACGCTGCGGTGTCGCTGTCGGCTGGGAGAAGATGGGTGCGGCGTAATCGCTGCAGCTGCAACCGGTGTTCCAGCAGGCGCAGGAAGCGGTAGGAGGCCGCCAGGTTCGCAGCGTCGTCGCGGCCGACATACCCGCCGGCCGCCAACGCCGCCAACGCGTCAACAGTCGATCTGACCCGCAATGACTCGTCGGTGCGGCCGTGCACCAGCTGCAGCAGCTGCACGGCGAACTCCACGTCACGCAGCCCGCCGTGGCCTAGCTTGAGCTCTCGATCCACCAGCGCGGCCGGCACATGCTCGGCGACCCGGCGACGCATCGCTTGCAGCTCGGCCACGAAATTCTCCCGATCTGCAGCGTTCCACACCATCGGCGTCACCGCCTCCAGGTAGCGGGTACCCAGCTCGGCATCGCCGGCGACCGGACGGGCTTTGAGCAACGCCTGGAACTCCCAGGTCTTGGCCCACCGCCGGTAGTAGGACAGGTGGCCGTCCAGCGTGCGCACCAGCGCACCGGCCTTGCCCTCGGGCCGCAGCGCCGCGTCCACCTCGAAGCACGCCGATGCCACCCGCATAGTGGCCGAAGCCAGCTTGGTAGCGACCCCCAGTTCGTCCTCAGTGTCAGCTACAAAGATGACATCGACGTCGGAGACGTAGTTGAGCTCCGCCCCGCCGCACTTGCCCATTGCGATCACGGCAAGCCGTGGTAACGGTGCCTCCGAGGTGACCTCGGTGATGGCGACGGCCAGCGCGGCCCGCAGTACCCCGATGGCGAGGTCGGCGAGCGCATCGGCGACCCGCTCGAAGGGCACCACCGGCAGATCGGGTTCCACCACCGCTGCCAGGTCGGCGGCCGCCAGCTCGGCGATCAGGTCGCGATGGGCATCACGCAGTGCGCGTTGGGCCGCGACACCTGTCGCTGTCGCCGCTGCCGCCGGCGCCGGACCGGGTGAATCCGCGCCGACTGCGGCAAGCAGCCGCTGCGCGGCACAGTCCGTCCAGCCCGGTCGAAGCGCCCCGGAAGAGGTCACCCCGTGCCAGGTCGACGGGTGGGCGACGAGATGATCCCCTAGCGCGGTCGATGAGCCCAGCAGCCCGAAAAGTTGCCCCCGCACGCCCGGTTCCTGGCGTAGCGCCGCGTCGAGCTGGGCCCATTCCGGCCCGGCAGCATTGGCCACGCGGGCTAATGCGCGCAGGGCGAGGTTCGGATCTGGCGCGCGGGACAGCGCCAACAGTGCGTCTGCCGCATTCTCACGGACCTGCCCGTTGGCCCACCAACCGAGCTTGGTGAGGTTGCCCCTGGCACGGTCGTCGGTGAGTCCCAACCGCGCCAGGGAAAGACCGGCGCGCCCGCCTTCCGTCACCGCAGCACTCCCGACGCTAGCCGTGCAGCAGCGGTAGTACCCGGCCACCCTCGGCGCCTGCTGCCGGGGCTAGCTCGCCGCCGGACAGCGCCACGAACCGGGCAGCAAACGGCTGCCACGCCTGCGCTATGTCGGCGTGCACCTGCGCCAGATGATCCGGATCCAGCTGGTGCGGAGGAAAGTTGCCTGCGGTGTCCCGGCGGGCCCAGGACAGCACTGTGGCGGGGCAGGTCTCGATGTGGCACTGCAGGCCGTAGCCGGCAGCGCCGACCCGGAACGCCTGATTCACGTATCGCGGTGAGGAGGCGAGCCGGGTGGCTCCCGGCGGCAACCGGTGGATCTCGTCGTGGTGAAACTGGATGACGTCGGGCGTCAGCGGTAGCTGGGCGAACAACGGGTCATGCTCGGCCGCATCCCGCTTGGCGATGAGCAGGGTGCCGGCCTCGGGGCCGTCGGCAGCCCGCCGTACGGCACCATCCGTGGCCGCCGCCAGCAGCTGGCCACCGAGGCAGACACCGAGCACCGGCAACCGGCGCGCGACCGCGGCGGCGAGCAACGATCGCAGCGCGACCAGCCACGGATGGTCGGCGTCGTCGTATGCCCCCATCTCGCCGCCCATACAGACCACCCCGTCGACGGCGTCGAGTCGCTCGGGCAGCCCATCGGCCGCCGGGCGGCACACGGTGAGCTCCGCCCCAGCCTGCTCGAGCCACTCCCCCAGCCGCTCCACAGGATCGACATCGGAAGGTTCAATTACCAGCACCCGCGTCCTCACCTTCGCCAGGCTAGCCCGCAGTCTGGATGCAGACTGCGGTAATTCATGGCCCGTAAACAGCAGTCTGCATCCAGACTGCGTTCACAGTGGGCGGCTGAAGGCGATCTCGACAGCGTCGTGCACGGGGCGGAAGCCGATGTGTGGGTAGATCGCGTTGGAGATGGGGTTCGACAGGTCGGTGGTCAGGACCACGTGCTTGGCGCCGGCCTGCAGCGACCAGCTCGCGGCTGCCGCAGTGACCGCCCTGCCGTATCCGTGCCCGCGATGCTGCGGCAGCGTGTACACCGGTCCGATCCGCGACATGCCAGCGACCGGAGTGCTCGCTGACGCCCAGGCCACCGGCTGGGCGTCCATCTGCCACAACAATGCCGCAGTTCCTGCCGCGAAGCCGTGCAGCACCTGTTGCCGGGCGCTGTGGTGACCGCGCAGGCCGCCGAGCGCCTCGTTCGCGAAGTCCGTTCGCCACCGCGCCAGCAGCTCGACGTCCACAACTCCGGCCCGCCGCGCCACGCCGGGCACGCCCCGTGGTGGGGTGAGCCGATGCAGGACGAACGCCCGTTGGGCGATCCGCTCCTGCGCCACCGCGCCGGTGTATGCCGACCAGCGTTTTGCGAACATTTCCGTCTCTGGGCGCGGGCCGACCGCGCCCGCCAAGTTCGGATGCGAGCCTGCGAGGGCCTCGGCTGCTGCGCCGGCACAGTCTGCAGGTAGCCCGCTGACGAGCGCTTCTCGGGGCGGAGTCACACCACTGCCCCGGCCAGCGCATCCCCGCGGCTTACGGTGAGCAGCACCGGTGGCACATCGCTGGCCTCAGGGACGCGCACCAGCAGTGCCAGCACCAGGAGAGCGATGCTGTGGCGAATCGGATCGACCTCGAGTAACGGTCGGGTAAGCGCCACGAACTCGTTGAGGTCGCCATGCAGGCGGGTCTTCACCGCGCCATCCTGACCGGGGCGCCCCGCTGCGTCGATCGAGTATCCGTACCTGCACTGGCGATCAGGGCGTACCCGGGCGCACGACACAGCGTGCACGAGGGCGCGACATGCCGGGGACCGGGGGTGGGTTTACAGCACTGGCAGGTAGGTGCGGAGTTCGTAGGGTGTGACGTGCCGGCGGTAGCTGTCCCACTCGGCGCGTTTGTTGCGCAGGAAGAAGTCGAAGACGTGTTCCCCGAGGGCCTCGGCGACCAGCTCGGAGTTCTCCATTTCGACCAGCGCCTCGGACAGGTTCTGGGGCAACGGCGCGTACCCCGCGGCCCGACGCTCACGCTCAGACAGCGACCACACGTCGTCCTCGGCCGCAGGCGGCAGCTCGTAGCCCTCTCGCACGCCCCGCAGCCCAGCGGCCAGGATCACCGCGTAGGACAGGTAGGGATTGCACGCCGAGTCCGGAGTGCGGATCTCCACTCGCCGGCTGGAGGCCTTGCCTGGTGAGTACATCGGCACCCGGACCAAAGCCGAACGGTTCGCGTGTCCCCAGCACACCGCGGTGGGGGCCTCGCCACCGATGATCAGCCGCTTGTAGGAATTCACCCATTGGTTGGTCACCGCGGTGATCTCGCGGGCGTGCCTGAGCACCCCTGCGACGAACGCCCGGCCGGTGGTGGACAGCTCGTAGGGTTCATTGTCGTCGTGGAAGGCATTGCGGTCGCCCTCGAACAGGCTCATGTGGGTGTGCATGGCAGAGCCCGGCTGAGCGGTATACGGCTTGGGCATGAACGACGCGCGCACCCCTTGGGTGATCGCGACCTCCTTCACCACATACCGGAAGGTCATGATGTTGTCAGCCATGGTGAGCGCGTCGGCGTAGCGCAGGTCGATCTCCTGCTGGCCGGGCGCGCCCTCGTGATGGCTGAACTCCACCGAGATGCCCATCTGCTCCAGCGCCTCGATGGTATGCCGGCGGAAATGCGGGGCGGCATCATGGCTGGCCTGGTCGAAGTAGCCACCCGAGTCGGCGGGCACCGGCTCGGACCCGTTGTCGGGCAGGTCACGCAGCAGGTAGAACTCGATCTCGGGGTGCACGTAGCAGGTGAAACCGGCCTCCGCCGCCTTGGACAGCACCCGGGTCAGCACGTGCCGCGGGTCGGCCCAGGACGGCGAACCGTCGGGCATCGTGATGTTGCAGAACATCCTGGCTGAGTAGTGCTCGCCCCGCGGGTTCTCCCAAGGCAAGATCTGAAACGTTGCCGGATCCGGCTTGGCAATCATGTCGGACTCGTAGGCCCGCGCAAAACCCTGAATGGCAGACCCGTCGAAGCCGATGCCGTCGGCGAAGGCGCCCTCCAGCTCGGCCGGTGCCACTGACACCGATTTGAGGTATCCCAGCACGTCGGTGAACCACAACCGAACGAAGCGGATGTCGCGTTCTTCCAGCGTGCGCAGCACGAATTCCTGCTGGCGATCCATGCGCGCAGGGTACGCGCACGGGGAAGAACTGTCCGTGACGGCGCAGTGGTCCGCCCCCTACGATGACGAGATGCGCCTCGTCGCCCCCCTCGCCGCTCTGATCATGTCTTTGCTCATCGCACTGGTCACCGCATGCGGCAGCACCGGACTGACAACAAACCTGCCGCAGGGAGCAACTGTGCTCGCTGATTCCGCCAAGGCGATGCGGACAGTGAACACCACACGTTTCGCATTCGACGTCCAAGGCAACGCGCCGGGCGTCCAGTTGCGCTCGGCCGCGGGCCAGCTCACCAAGGAAGGTTCGGCGCAAGGCACCGCGAAGGTTGACGAGGGCCGGCAGCTGCTCGAACTTCAATTTACGATCATCGGTCAGGATCTGTACCTGCGCCCACCGACCGGACCGGTCCAAAAGCTGCCGTTGTCCTTTGCCGGCTCGGTGTACGACCCTTCGATCATCCTGAACCCGGACCGCGGCATCGCGGCGGCGCTAGCCAGCGGTAAAGACGCCAGCACCCAAGCGCGCGAGCAGGTCGACGGGGTGGATACCTATCGAGTCCAGGTGACGTTCCCCGCGCAGCCCCTCGGCGCGCTGATACCGGGATTGGCCCCGGACAAGCCCAGCGACGTCTGGGTCGCTGTCCAGGGCTCCCGGCTGATCAAGGCCCAATTCCCGACCGACACCGGCGGCATCACCGCTCATTTCTCCGATTACGACGCCCCTGCTCAGATCACCGCCCCCGCGTGATCTCGTGCCGCATCGATGAGCGCGACGGTAACCTCGGTGCGGCGCCGCGGGCTGGCGCTGGTTTCTGGCTCTCTTGTCACTCTGCTCGCCGCGCTGGACGCCTATGTCGTGGTCAGCCTGCTGGTCGACATGGTCCGGGACCTACAGGTTCCGCTGAACCATCTGGAGCGGGCTACTCCGATCGTGACCGGCTTCCTGCTGGGGTACGTCGCGGCGATGCCACTGCTGGGTCAGGCATCTGATCGTTTCGGCCGGCGGTTACTGCTGCAGGCATGCCTGATCATGTTCGCGGTCGCATCGGCGGTCACCGCAGTCGCGACGACATTGGAAGTCCTGGTGGCGGGCCGGACCCTGCAAGGTATCGCGGGTGGCGCGTTGTTGCCCGTGTCCATGGCGCTGGCCGCAGACCTGTGGCCGGATCGGGGCCGGTCCACTGCATTGGGCGCGCTGGGCGCCGCGCAGGAGCTGGGTAGTGTGCTCGGCCCGCTCTACGGTGCCGCACTGGCCGCCGTGGTTGGCTGGCGCGGCGTGTTCTGGGTGAACATCCCGCTCGCGGCAGTGGCAGTGGTGGCGGTGCAACTGGCCGTCCCCGCCAAGCCAAAGGGTTCCTCGCGCCGGGCACCGCTGGATCTCATCGGCGGCAGCTTGCTGGCAGTGACCCTGGGTCTGCTGGTGGTGGGGTTGTACAACCCCGACCCGGACCGTGCGGTGCTGCCGTCATGGGGCGCCCCGGTGCTCGGTGCGGCCGCGCTGATCGGGTTGGCGTTCGTGCTGTGGGAGCGGCATGCCACGGTGCGGCTGCTCGATCCCGTCGGGGTGCATTGGCGGATCTTCTCCAGTTCGCTGTGGGTCAGCCTGACGGCCGGCGCCGCGCTGCTGGTGACCTTGGTGGACGTCCAGCTCTACGCCCAGACCGTGCTGGGTCGCGAAGCGACCGCCGCAACTGCGATCCTGGTCCGTTTCCTGGTGGCGCTACCCGTCGGCGCGTTCCTGGGCGGGGTAGTCGCCAGCCGGTTGGGCAACCCGGTGGTGGCGGTGGTCGGGATGTTGCTGGCCGCAGGCGCCTACCTGCTCGTCGCAGGATGGCCTGCCGATGTGCTGGCGGCCCGCCACCACATCGGCTCGCTGAGTCTGCCCCGGCTGGACACCGATCTGGCGCTGGCCGGCTTGGGTCTCGGCCTGGTCATCGCGCCGGTGTCGACCGCGGCGCTGCGTGCGACGCCACCCGATCGGCACGGCGTGGCGTCCGCGGCGGTGGTGGTGGCCCGGATGACCGGCATGCTGGTGGGCGTCGCGGCGCTGTCCGCCTGGGGGCTGCACCGGTTCCGCGAGCTCACCGCCCAGCTGGCCACGCCGCTGCCCTTCGGGGTCAGTGTGGAGGTGTACCAGCAGCAGCTCGCCGCCTACCAACTGGCAATCCAGAGCGCGCTGCGTGCCGAATACGGAGACATCTTCCTGCTGACTGCGGGGGTGTGCGTGCTCGGCGCGCTCGGCGCGGTACTGATCGGCAAGGCAGGCACCCGCCAAGCCACTCAAGTGGCGCAGAGCGAGGAACGCTTGGGTAGCGCCAGCCGGACCAGATAGTCGGTCACCGTCTCGTCAACGCACTTCACGCCCTGCAGGACCACGGTGTGCCGGTTTCCCTCGTAGCTGAGCAACTTGCCACGCAGCCGCCGGGCCAGCTCCACCCCGGCCTGGTACGGGGTGGCCGGATCTCCCGTCGTGGACACCACCAGTACCGGCGGCAGCCCGTCGAGCTGATCGGCCCCTAGGTTGCCGGTCGGTGGCACCGGCCAGAAAGCGCAGGCATCCCGGGCTGCGGATGGAGGCTGCCCGTCGTCGAGGAACGGCGCGGCTTGCCGGTAGCGCCGATCGGCCTCCTGGACCACTACCGGATCCGTGACCGGGGGGTCGTCAACGCAGCGAACGGCGGTGAAGGCGTCTTGGCTACCGGAGTAGCCGTGCGCGTCGCGCTGGTAGTAGATGTCGGCCAGGGTTAACAACGTTGAGCCGTCGCCCCTGGCCAGCTCGGTGAGGCCCTGGTTGAGCCGTGGCCAGAGCTGGTCGGTGTAGAGGGCCTGGATCGTTCCGATGGTCGCATCGGTGTAGGACAGTTTGCGGGTGCCGACCGGCAGCGCTGCCGTCGCCAGCGGTAGCAACAGATGCTGGAAATCCTGATTGGCCAGGAAGTGCGGAGTGTTGCCCAACCAACACTGGGGTTGCGAGCGGCACCAGTCGACAAAGGCGTCGAACGACTGCTGGAATCCAGCGCCCTGGTTGGCCAAGCTTTCCACCACGTTGCCATTCGGCTCCAGCGCACCGTCGAGCACCATCGCGCGCACGTTGCCCGGGAACTGCTCGGCGTATGAGGTGCCGATCCGGGTGCCGTAGGAGTAACCAAGGTAAGTCAGCTTCGTGTCGCCCAGCGCCGAGCGCATCACGTCCAGATCCCGCGCCACGTCCCTGGTGCCCGCGTTGGCGAGCATGTCCTTGCCCACTCGCTGGGCACACAGCGCGGCGTAGGCGCGGTTGTCGTCCTCGGTCCGCGCCACCCCGGCCGGCGAGGTGTCCAGGTCGACATCCAGCCGCTCGGCGTCCTCCTCCTCGGTGTTCCGGCAGACGATCTTGGGCTGGCTGGCGCCGACTCCCCGGGGGTCAAAACCGACCAGATCGAACCGGCGACCCAGATCGGTGCCGTTGACCGCCTTGGCCAGCGACGCGACCGCGGCCATGCCCGACACCCCCGGGCCACCCGGATTGACGATCAGCGATCCCAGCCGCTCCTGCGGGTTGTCAGCGGGTCGGCGAAGCAGCCCGAGTTGCGCGGTGCGCCCTTGCGGGTTGGCGTAGTCCAGCGGCACGTCCAACTTGGCGCACTGGAAGGCGAGATCCTCGAACAACTGGCGGTCACGGTCGGTGGTGACGAAAGGCCGGCAGCCGCCCCAGCTCAGGCGCTGGCTGTAAAACCGGTCAAGACCCGGGGGCACCTGCCCGACCGCACTGTGCGGATACGGGACGGGCCCGCCGTTGGAAACCGGTCCGGCATCGTCGTCGGGCAGCCGGCTACCCGCGGCATCGGCGGTGCACCCACTCAAGGCGCACACCATCGTCAGCACGGCGGTTGAGCGCAACAGGCGCGACATCCGCGCGATCCTAGGGTGCCCGCAGCAGCTCGCCGCCGGGGGCACTGGTGAGTGCGTAACAGCGTCATAACACTGTTACCCCGTTACCAGGGGATGATGTCCATATGCCCCAGCTGTGCGTTGCTATGGCCCAGGCGAACCCATGCGTCGGTGATATCGCGGGCAACGCGAAAATGATCTCCACGCGCTGCCGGGAGGCGGCCGCCGCCGGTGCGCACCTCGCGGTCTTCGGTGAGATGGCGCTCACCGGCTATCCGGTTGAGGACTTGGCGCTGCGCGGGTCGTTCGTCGCCGCTTCGGTGCGCGCTCTCCAGGCGCTGGCGGCCCAGCTGGTCGAGCACGGCTGCGGCGAGTTGGCCGCCGTTGTGGGGTATCTCGACTCCGATGATCACGGTCCGCGCAACGCCGCAGCGGTGTTGTACCGCGGGCGCGTGGTCGCCCACCAGTTCAAGCACCACCTGCCCAATTACGGCGTGTTCGACGAACGCCGCTATTTCATCCCCGGCACCAGCTTGACCGTGTTCCGGCTGCACGGCCTGGAGATCGGGATGGTGATCTGCGAAGACCTCTGGCAGGAGGGCGGTCCGATCACCGCCCTGGCGCAAGGCGGAGTCGACCTGATCGTCTCGCCCAACGCGTCGCCCTATGAACGCAACAAGGACGACACCCGACTGGCGCTGGTGGCCCGCCGCGCCCGAGAGGCGGGTGTGCCACTGGCCTACGCCAACCTGGTGGGCGGCCAGGACGAGCTGGTCTTCGACGGTGACTCGATGGTTGTCGACGGCCGCGGCGAGCTGCTGGTGCGGGCGCCGCAGTTTGTCGACCATTTCCTCACCTATGACCTGGATCTGCCGGCCGGGTCGTCCAGGCAGCAAGGGCGGTACGCCG